>JBDROD010000083.1:0-2109 GCA_043810415.1 Candidatus Zixiibacteriota bacterium
TCAGCCCGGGTGATCTCCTTCTTATTCGAGCCGCTGCTGGCTTGAACGTCGCTGCGGAACATCAGACAGAGATCCATCCGGGAGCGGGAACAACCCCCTTCCTTCTTCTCCCGACAACCGCAATTCTCCACCCAGAAGCGGTGGTGTTGTCCGGTCAACTTCTTTGCCTCGTCCCAGGTGCAGACATAATGGAAAGCCAAGTCTGGATTGTTCATTTTATCCTCCGTTGCCTATTTTCTGTTTCCCTCTCCAGAAAAGGGGATTGTTATAAGATAAAAATTAAAATTAAAAATGAAAAGATCAAAATTGCAGTTAAAAATTCAAAATTAGTTTTCGCAACAGTACCGAATAATCTTTGTACACCCCATAATCCTTACGCCTCTTCTCTGAGAAGACTGTGTCATAAGTGTGTTATGGGTTTGTAGCCGTCCATTGGGACGTAATTCTTGGGAATTCAACATATCGATTTCGCAGACTGAAGTCTGCGGCTACATATAGTATTAATAAGTTATGAAAACAAGATTCTTCGTCCCGATTTCATCGGGACTCAGAATGACACTATGACATATTCTCAAAAGTAAAGGAGATACAGTGTCTCATTTCATCCAGGGGAGTTTGTCCAAATCCACGTTCCCGCCGGAGAGGATTATTCCGACCCGTTTCCCGGCGACATCGATCTTATTCTCCAGAAGCGCACTAAACGGAACGGTCGCCGATGGTTCGATTATGATCTTCATCCGCTCCCAGATGATACGCATAGATGATACGATGGCATCCTCGCTTACCGTTACAATCCGGTTCACATATTTTATTATGATGGGATAGGTTTTGTCTCCCAGAGAGGTGCGAAGACCGTCGGCAATAGTCCGAGGATTGGTCTGGGGGATCAATCTTCTCTCATGAAATGATCTGTATGCATCGTCTGCACCTTCCGGTTCAGCTGCTATAACTTTGGTTTCAGGCGAGAGGTAATTTGCTGCCAATGCGGTTCCGCTCAAAAGTCCACCGCCGCCCACCGGAGCTATGACCAGGTCCAGATCTTTGACCTCGTCTAAAAGCTCTACGGTACAGGTTGCCTGACCGGAGATGATCCGGAAATCATTATATGGATGGATAAAAACGGCGCCCGTTTCCTTTACTACCCGATTTAAAGTATCTTCGCGGTCCTGTAGAGTAGGTTCACAAAAAATAATGTTTCCCCCATAACCCTCCACCGCTCTGATCTTCACACGGGATGAGTTTTTGGGCATAACTATATAAGCTTTGATTCCCCTGATTTTCGCAGCAAGAGCCAGAGCCTGGGCATGATTGCCGGATGAATGGGTGGCAACTCCACGGTTGGCTTCTTTATCTGACAGGGAAAGAACGGCGTTTGTCGCTCCGCGAAATTTAAATGCTCCGACTTTCTGGAAATTCTCGCATTTGAAAAACAGTTCCGCGTGAACCATTTCATCCAAACTCTTGCAGGTCAAGATCGGAGTGCGGTGGATGAACGATTTAATCCTGTTAGCTGCTTGCCGGATGGTTTCGATGTCGGGGACAGAATTTGGATTATTGTGGTTCATTCTTTTGCAATTTTCCAAGGCGGGATAAATTCCCGCCTCTATTTACAATAATAATACTCCTCACATAGGGCAGGGCATTCAGCCCTGCCTGCTGAGCTAAAATTCGGATCAATAGTTTTTTCAACAGTCACTTTACCGTGCCGTATATCCTCCATCTATCACCAGCTCACTGCCGGTGATAAACTTGGATTCGTCAGAAGCCAGATAAAGGATACCATAGGCGATATCGTCCGGTTCGCCCACATGACCAATCGGATGTAAGCTGTCCAACATCTTTCTTACCTCTTCAACGTTACCCTGGGATTTAGCGTAATTTTCCACCATCGGCGTCCAGATGAAACCGGGGTGAACCGAATTTACCCGGATTTTATCCTTGGCATAAAGAAAAGCATCGGTTTTGGTCATTATCCTAACCGCACCCTTGGAGGCATGATAAGGCGGAACGTCGGGCGAGCTTACGATTCCATATATGGAAGATAGGTTGATTATGCTTCCGCCAGACGATTTCTTCAAATAAGGAATGGCATGCTTGGTGCAGAAGAAG
>JBDROD010000084.1:0-5523 GCA_043810415.1 Candidatus Zixiibacteriota bacterium
ACCAGGGTAACCAGTTTTACTTTCTTTTCCGGCAACAGGCGTTTAAGATAAGGCAAATTATATTGCCCGGTCTCTCCATCCAAAAGATGAGAACCGGCAATATGAGCCAGTCCCTGCTTTATGGCCATAAGTCCGGCCAGACTACCGACATTAACAGATGTCAGATCCAATTGGGGAAATCTGCGTCTCAGCTCATCAGCCAAGATATCAAGAGTGATATCATGACTTCCCACAGCCAAGATGGTGTTTTCCACTTGGCATAAATCTCCTTTGAGCTCGACTTCTACTTCTGATCCCCGATTAAATCCTTCCGAAGCCCGGGGGACTCGCACAATGCCGTCGGAACGGACCATGGACATGGCAACTCCCGAACCGCGAGACAACGGAGTGGCAATTACGCTTTGTCCAACTTTCGCTAGCCCAACTTGAACAAATTCCTCCAATCCCAGCGGCGAGACAACTTTTCTGCTCAGTGATGCCTTCACTTTAGTTCCCGACGGCGACGCCGTACACAGGAGCTTAAATATGAGAGGCTTGAGAAAAGTAGAAGCGTGGCGGTAATTGGCAACCGGGTATCCGGACAAACCCAGGATGGGTTTTCCTTTTATCACTCCCAGGATGCAGGTCCTTCCCGGCTTCAAAGCGACTCCGTGAACAACCAGCTCCCCCAGTTCCTCAATGAGAGGTGCGGTGAAATCTTCTCTTCCCGCCGAAGTCCCTGCGTTAACCACAGCAATGTCGTTTTCATCTAATGCATTTAATATATTCTCTTTGATTAGTTGATAATCATCTTTGATTAGGGGATATCTACCGGGCTCCGCCCCCCATTCTTCCACCAACGCGGTGAGGACCCTGCTGTTGGACTCTATCACCTGACCGTCCTTAAGTCCCGCTACTGTCTCGGATAGTTCTGTTCCGGTAGGAATAAGCCCGACTCTTGGCTTTCTCCTAACCATAAGCTCCTCTACACCACCGGCGAGCATCGCTCCGATGTCTTCCGGACGTATTTTGTGACCTTGGGGCAAAATCAGTTCCGAAGCCACCATATCTTCTCCCATAGGCCGGACGTATTGCCAGGGAGAAGCTGCCTTCATGATTTCAAAGTTGGCCTCATCTATTTGATTAACATCTTCAATCATAATGACAGCATTAAATCCTTTGGGGACCGGATCGCCGGTATCTACAAATACACCTTGTTCGCCAAACTTGAGTTGCTTGGGATTGGTATCCATTGCACCATAGGTATCCTCAGCCCTTACCGCAACACCGTCCATTGCGGAAGCATGGAAAGGAGGAGAGGAGATTTTGGCAAAAACGGCTTCAGCGCTTATCCTGTTAAGCGAATCCTCAGTCTTTATCTTTTCAGCCTCAATGGGAATGGCAAACCCCGCTTCTCTTAAGCATTTCTGCCATTTCTGCCAGGCTTCTTCGATCGGAATATAATTAAGATAATAACGACGTTTCAGTTGTTGCACCTCCTTTGAGCGAGAAGTGAGGAGGTCTGACCCCGACTTTTTCACTGCTTGCTGCTCCCTAGAACAGTCTGACTTGCACTTCCTCTCCCTGCCTTAGTCCATTCTTTTCCAATGGTATGCAAATCAAGCCATCCGCTTTAACCAATGTGGCAATCAAACCGGAGCTTCCATATATAGGTTTTGCCCATAGACCGTCATCTTCCTTGATCAACTGGACTCGCACAAAATCGGTGCGCCCGTTTGTTGACACAATATTCATACCGATCCTTGCCTTTAAGGTACGGGGAGTCTCAGTAAACAAAGTCTTGCCTTCTCCTTTTAAGTACCGCAAGAACGGGCTAACCAAAATTCCGTAGACAGTAAGCGCAGCACCAGGATGTCCTGAGAGCCCGAAGATGGGTTTGCTCTGACAAACAGCAATAATAGTAGGCTTTCCCGGACTTATAGAAATCCCATGGACCAGTACGCCAGGCTTTCCTACCGCATCGATAACATCCAGAGTTACATCGCGCGTTCCAACCGAACTTCCTCCGGACAGGAGAAGTAGATCGGCAGCGGCCAGCGCTTCCTCCACTTTTGCCTTTAGGGTCTGGAAATCATCCTTTACAATCCCCACAGAAATAGGGACAGCCCCGTCTTTTTCTACCGCCGCAGCCAGAGAAAATGAGTTAATATCACGAATTTTCCCTATCAGAGGTTCTTCCTCGGCCGGGACTATCTCATCTCCGGTAGATATTATGGCAACTTTGGGTTTCCTAAAGACCTGCACTTTGGTAATACCTGTGCCTGCAAGAGCTCCGATATCCTGGGGACGTATTATATAGCCTTGCCTCATGAAGGGTTTGCCTTTTTGGATATCTTCGCCCTTTTGCACTACATTTTCCCCCGGGGCAACAGCTCGAACCACTTCCACTTGTTTTCCAACTTCTTCTGTGTACTCCACCATAACTACCGCATCAGCGTTTTCCGGAAGCATACCCCCGGTCGATATTTTGACCGTCTCAGTGGATTCCAATTTGAATGAGGGTTCTTCTCCCATCTTGATTTCCCCAACCAGGTCTAAATACATGGGGGATTGCTCTGAGGCTCCATGAGTATCCTGAGCTCGTACGGCATAGCCATCCATGGTTGAGCGGGAAAAAGCCGGAAGGTCCACGAGAGATATTACATCACGGGCAACCACCCGGTTGAGAGCTTTCCTGATGTTTATGGATTGAGCTCTCGGAAGCTTAAATTGAAAATTGGCGATTAACTCTCTTTTTGCCTCTTCCAGGGCCCTGGTTACAAAGAATTCTCTGGTCATTTTTCCTTTTTAGTTCCTAATTTACCAGCAATTGGCGACAGTAGGAAATTATATCCCTAAAATTGGGAAAAGTCATCCGAAAGCCTATCTTGAGTGGTTTTGGGGATTTCTTCACAGCAGGGGAAAAAGCAAGCGCGGTTCTGCTTCTAGGGGACACTCTTCCCTCGCGTGTTTGAACATTTTTTCCAGAAGGTCTGTTTGTGCTTACCTCACCAGAGTTACTATTCCCAGAAGAGTGGTAATTCCCCCAATGGCCAGATGCAAGGTTTTAGTATCCAGCTTTTTTACAGTCGCTACCGAAAATGGCACTGAGAGAATTGCACCAGCCAGAACATAGGGAACCAGAGACCAACTGGCCAGGCTCTTGGTCTGTACATAGAGCAAAAAGGCCACAAGACAGGTTAGGCCCTCGGCCAAAGAGGTAATACCAATAGCATTCTTTCCGTTTAGC
This sequence comes from Candidatus Zixiibacteriota bacterium, assembly GCA_043810415.1. GTDB lineage: Bacteria > Zixibacteria > MSB-5A5 > MSB-5A5 > SM1-73 > CAIVRH01. The sequence goes on from JBDROD010000084.1 coordinate 3,230, forward strand.
CCGGATAGAATCTGTCCTCCGGTAACCACCGGTCCATAGCCGCCACCACTTAGCCCCTTATTAAAAGCGGCAACCAGCCCTAAACCGGTAATCTTTCCCCAGGAAAAATTGTATTGCCTATTGAAGTTGGCCAGAGTCAGAAGACCAACCAAACAGATAATGCCTCCGATATAGAGTTTGAGAATATGGGGAGGCAGTTTTATGGCTATCATGACGGCAACGACGGAGCCAAAAATACCGCTTATTACCAGGATTGAGACGATTCTCAAATGCAGAGAACCCCGTGAAAAGTTCACATTCCCCAATCGATGATGAAAAAAACCGGCAGTAATGCTGGTGACAAACTGGGACAATAAAACTGTGGGCACAACCTCCAAAGGCTTAAAACCAAGAATAAGAAGCAGAGGTGTAAGCGTAGTCCCATATCCCATTCCCAGAGCCGCATCCATATATTCACAAAGAAAAGCTATAAGGATAATTCCAAAAACCACAAGAGTCATTTCCACTGCTTTACTCCTAAAGCTTATATTTGATACTCCAACCGCCGGTTTGCCCACTCAATCAAAATAGCGGCTACTTCCGGCCTGGTAAACTCAGGAGGAGGAGCCTCGCCTCGCCTTAACAGCTCCCTTACTTTAGTACCGGAAAGCGTGATGTGTTCGTTCACGTCATGGGGACAAGTCTTATTTGACACCATTTCTCCGCAACGGCGGCAAAAGTAGGTGTAGTCAAAAAACACGGGTGTGATGCCCAGTTCATCCTGGTTGAATTCATCAAATATATAATGAGCGTCGAAAGAGCCGTAGTACTGACCGAAACCGGCATGATCTCGGCCCACTATAAAATGGGTACATCCGTAATTCTGACGAATGACGGCGTGAAATATGGCCTCCTTCGGCCCTGCATATCTCATGGCCGCGGGCAAAACAGATAATGCTACACGTTCCGGGGGAAAGTAGTTTTCCAGGAGCACTTCATAACACTTCATCCGTACGTCCGCCGGTATATCATCACTCTTGGTTGCACCTACCAGCGGGTGAAGAAGCAGACCGTCCACTACCTGAAGAGCGCATTTTTGGATATACTCGTGTGCCCGGTGCACCGGATTCCTGGTCTGAAAGCCAACCACAGACTTCCAGCCTTTCCGGCCAAAAAGCTCGCGGGTCTGAGAGGGATCACGCCAGTATTTTGTGAACCGGTTCTCTTTGGACGGACGATTAATCAGAGTAACGGGTCCACCCAAAAGCACCTCCTTGGATTGGTAGACATTCTTGACGCCGGGGTGTTTTTCGTCGGTAGTCCCATAGATTGAAACGGCTTCTTCCTCTTTGTCGTATTCGTACTTCTCTTCCAAATGAAGTAGAGCCAGCAATTGATCATCGCTGTCAAGTAATACTACTTCCTCATCTTCGCTGAATCCGCGGGCCTGATCTTCTGAAACCGAAAGGGTAATGGGTATAGTCCAGGGAAGACCATTGGCCAGCCTCATATTCCGTAGAACACTAGTATAATCATGTTTCTTCATAAAGCCTTCCAGCGGACTGAAGGCACCTACGGCAATCATCTCCAGATCGGAAACTTCGCGAGCATTAAGTGTGATTTTCTTGAGCTTTCTCGCTGTTTCCGTCAGCTCTGGTTTTTCCTGGTCTTTTGCCATCCTATTGACTAAACTTCCACCATGTGGCGGTAGCATACCTATCACTTCTCCTCTTTTGCGTGTAGTCCGCATTCTTTTGTTTCGGGGTTTTCCCACCACCATCGTCCTGCCCTTATGTCCTCACCGGGCAAAACTGCTCTTGTACACGGCTGACAACCGATACTGGGATAGTTTTCATCATGCAGCCGGTTATAGGGAACTTCATTTTCTTTGATATAGGCCCAGATTTGGCTTTCCGTCCAATCAGCAAGAGGATTGATTTTGATTATCGAATCGTCGGCCCCATCTTTTTCAACCTTTTTAGCTTGAGTGCGGGTAACCGATTGCTGCCGTCTGAGGCCGCAGATCCAAGCGGAAAGATCTTCCAGGGCTCTTTGCAGCGGTTCGATCTTCCTTACTGAACAACAAAGCTTTCTCAGTCCAACACTTTTGTAAAACAGGTTAGGCCCGTGTTCGGCCACCAAATTCTCAACTGCCTCGGTTAAAGGATAATACGGTCTAATGTTCAAACCATATTTCTCACTAATCTTTTCCATAACCTCATATGTCGCATCAGGCAGTCTCCCCGTATCTAAGGTAAATACAGGAATTTGGGGACTGATCCTGGCCACCATGTCAATTAAAACTACGTCCTCGG
>JBDROD010000085.1:0-3651 GCA_043810415.1 Candidatus Zixiibacteriota bacterium
ATTTATGATGACATGATCCAGGAGGCGGTCACCAGACTGTTTGAATTGTCTGGAAAGACGAAGGAGATGGCCAACGGGAAGTACAGCGAGAATTATGCGAACTTCTGGATAGCTCACAACGCCATGCTTGCGTTCCTGAAAACGTGGGAGCGTCAGAACAAGTGGTGCTTGTCCTTCGAGGATGAGGCCAGTCCCATTCTGAGAGGTGGGAAGAGAGCCTGGAGTCCGGAATGGGGATGGATGTATGTTTGAGATCGGGAGGGAGAAGAGGTCCTTTACTGGGGATTTCTTCTTGTCGATTTGTACTAAAAATATTGGCGTGGTATTAATGCAATTTGGCTAGCAAAAGAACCAGTTCAGGGTTTCCATGCAGACACCTGTGGAGAACCCTCTCATGACCATTGAAAGCTTCAATCGCCAGTTTCAGATTGGTGAAAAAGTAAAGGGGAGCGGTCAAGTGGGGAAGCTTACCGGTTCCGACGTCGTCTTGGACGCTTACGAGGTAGAGATGGTGTGAACAAACCAAGGATTGCCGTAAAAAGTTTGAACAGAGTGGCAATAAGGTTAAATGGCAAGAAGAGTAGGTCAATTATCCCCGCTTTTTTGCGCCTTGCCACTGGAACTACTCCTTAAACAATCGATAATATTTTTGTTCAATGTTTAGCGCTAAAAGAAGTGCGATGGAATTTGGATGTCAATCTTTTAGTCGATGTTTAGTTTTAGCCGACCGTTCTTTATAAATTAAACTACTCTCTCTCCAAACACTGGTATGGCATTGATGACTCTATGCGAAAATTAATTCATCACGTTTTATTGAACCATTTCACTTTAATACTTGCGTTCTTTAAATGGTCAGGTATTTCTTCAACCCAATGATTGCTTCTTTTTTCGGGGCCTACTATAAAGACATTTTCCTTTAAATATTCATTAAGCTCTGGACTTTCTTTTACTCCTGCTTTTAAAAGAATTTTTCCATACGCAGGATGCAAACAGATGGTTTGGACTATAGTATAATGGTCAACGTTATATACAAAAGGATCGTCTTTTGGATCTTTCCGGATTACATCAATTCCCGGATCTGGATTACACATCCCACTTGCCACGACGATAACCTCAGAAGCCTGCCGAGCTAAGCCACTTATTGGGCTGGGAATCCTTGTGAGTTTGGTTATTTCTCCTGATTCAAGAATTAACTCCTCCCATTCCTTGCGACTAAATACTGCAACTGACTTATCCTCGACCAGTTCAATTGCATAAGGAATACGGTCAAATTTATCCACCACTCTTTTAAATCCCATTTCAGAAAATTATTCTATCCAAGAATCTACTCCCCGCTATGGTCCTGGGTAGGCGATCTTGACGGTGCTCCGAAATTCGGCAACCCAGTCGCAAACCTCGTCGGATCTTCGCATTTGACCCCAGTTACGTTCTACTTGCCTAAAAAAACTGTGTCAGAAATTAAACACCGCAATTTCAGAACGAACCCCCAAATCCCCTTTGAGAGATAGCCGTAGATGCTATTATTGGCTACTTCGTTCTATTCTACAGCCCCTACTCATATCAGGAATAATTCTAAATATATATTTATGGTTCGGTTTTATCTCTTGTGCGAGCTCTGTATAGTTGCCGGTCATCTGCCACCCACCATGACACTTGACCCCAAAGAAATGTTCTCCTGGATCAAGTTTGAATGAGATTATATCGCCACTCCTGAACATATATATATCTTTGTTATCTATTGTTAAAGTAAAAGTTTGAGCACTGCCCATAAACGCATCATCCCTTTTAACAGTAATTTCTGATGAATTTGATAAATCTTTAATAGGAGGGAAAGGATTAACATGTCCTTGCCCAGTAGCACAGCCTGCCGATATTAAAAAAGGCCAGAAAAATTGAAAAATCTTTTGCATTATACTCTCCATTATTTTTAGTAATATTTTTCCTCGTCTTATAATATGTCCTATACTAACCTTCCTTCAAAGCCTCCTTTAAAAATATTAGCCAATAAAAACCCCACTCCTCTCCTAAAAGAAAAATGGGGTTCAAAATTACCTTACTATACCTTTACTCCAAGCAAGGTTAATGGAGAGCTTATTTCTGGGGAGATGATAGCAAAATGGGAAGGAAAGTCAACAGGCAAAAAGAAAAAGCCAGGGTTACAGGGCCAGGCTTTTTATAGGGTGCATATATCATAAAATTTTTATGGCTACTTTGAATTCTTTCGGTCTTTTCATTCCACTTGAATCCCCCTCTCAGACCGCAATTCCAACCACAAGGGGCGGAGGTCAAGATACCGGCTAAGAAAGTGGGCAAGAGGTGGGGAAAGAAGGTGGATAGGGGAGGCGGAGGGAGTAAGGAAGCAGCGGTTAGACAGCCTAGATCGAACTTTCCAGCCCAAGTCCTGTTGTACTTTTGTTGTACTTTTTTTTGGTACTGGCTGAAAATATTGAACTGGTTGTGATTATTGAAGGACCGGAAAATCTAATTTAACCTACTGAAATTAAAGGAAAAGCCTGGAATATCAGCGAGTTTCAAAAATTATGCAATTCGTGTTCGAGTCCCGCCTTCGGCACCATTTGAAGCTTGAGTGGCTTCATGATTACGGGGAGTTAGGAAATCAACCTGATTCCCCGTTTTTATTTTTTAATACTCTTTTAAGATGTTTGGGCCAACGGGCGGTTATCCTGACTCGATTTCAAGGAAGCGCAGGGATATAGGAAAATAAAAAGTTTCTTTTAAAAAGAGATAAAGTTTAATTGATTTATAATCTAAAAAAAGATAGAATTTGGGCATGAAAAACGTTCTGGATTTATTAATCGATGACTTTCATGAAAGGGCGCTCCCCGAACTCATGCCCCGGCATCAATCCATGGCCTGGGTGGTGGGCAAGGCCAATGTGGTGATTGGGATGAGGCGGGCGGGGAAAACTTGGTTCTGCTACCAGAAAATGCATGAACTGCTGGCCGAGGGAATTCCCAAAGAACGATTGTTATACCTGAACTTTGAAGATGAGCGACTCCTGCCGTTTACCGCCCAGGACTTTCAGCTCGTTCTGGAGACGTACTATCGCAAATTCCCCGCTTTCAAGGACAGACGATGTTACCTATTTCTCGATGAGGTGCAGCGGATCGAGGGCTGGGACAAGTTCGTTCGTCGGGTTCTGGATACCGAGGATTTGTCAATTTGCCTTACGGGTTCCTCATCGCATTTGCTCAGTTCGGAGATTGCTACGAGCTTGCGGGGCAGGTCCCTGACCACCGAAATATTTCCTTTCAGCTTTCAGGAGTTTTTGAGTTTTCACAAGGTGACCCTGGATTCTCCTCAGCGGTTTGGCTCAAAAAGCAGGGCAAACTTCCAGAATATGTTTGGGCAATATATCCGGATCGGGGGTTTCCCGGAGGTGCAGACCCTGGATGATGAGTTGAGGCGTCAAGTGCTGCGAAACTACCTGGATGTGGTCATCTTGCGCGATGTGGTTGAACGATATTCGATTAGCAACACGCTGGCGCTGAGGGCTCTGATCAAACATATCATGAGTGCCCCGGCGACCCGATTCAGCTTGAATAAATTTTATAATTCCCTCAAGAGCCAGGGAATCGCCTGTTCCAAAAACAATCTTTATGATTTTATGGAATATCTGACGGATGCTTT
>JBDROD010000086.1:0-4865 GCA_043810415.1 Candidatus Zixiibacteriota bacterium
TATTCATCGAAATTCTCCCGGGCAACCTGTCCGGTGGTGGCTAAGATTCCGATGGCGATGGGAAGATCAAAAGCGGAGCCTTCCTTCCTCACGTCGGCAGGAGCCAGGTTTATGGTGACTTTTTGGTTGGGGAAACGAAAGCCGGAGTTTTTTATGGCAGACATTACCCGCTCCTTGCTCTCCTTCACCGCCTCGTTGGGTAAGCCCACGGTGGCGAAGGCAGGTAGCGAGGGAGTGACGTCCGCCTCCACTTCTACGATATAGGCATCGATGCCTAAGACTGCACTGGAAAGAATTTTGGCTGACATAGTTTGGTAATTTTAAATGTTAACATTTAAAAAACCACCCCTCACCCTACCCTCTCCCCTGAGGGGAGAGGGTAATTATCAAAGACATATGAATTTAAATTTCAAATGCCCAAGAACAATAATATTCATCCGGATGATCGTCCGGGGGACAGGAGATGCACGTGGTGCGGATGCGCGGGTCTATGGTTTTGGCGAAATTACCGTATTCCACGACCCCGATGGACTTGCAGGGGAAATCCGCAAACCCCTTCGATTTTCGTGCAGATTGCACCCGGCAGTCGTTCATCCGGAAGACGAAACGATTCGGGGTTTCTTCGATTATCTCCTGTTTGTTCAGCCGGCTGTATAAACGATAGCCCAGAGCTTTTTTCAAACCCTCCAGACCGCTCCCTTTGGGGATGTGGTGCCGTTTCATTATTCTTTCAGCTTCGATTACGGTGAATTTCTCCCATGCCTGCCGGTCCAGCTCCATGGCAGTTTCTATACCGAATTTCTTCTCCACCGCCTGAAACCATAATCCATCGTGTGCCAGCCAGTTTTTGGCAAAATCACCCAGCATCCCAATCAGCTGTTCGCGGGAAAGATCGTCGAGGTTGCTCATGTTTTGTCCTATGTGAATTAGTTATATCCCAGAAATCTAATTAAAAATTCAAAGAGCAAAATGCAAAATTATCCGAATTGGGATCCTGCGGACAATTCGAAATTCAAGATGATAACCTTGTTGTTAATTTTAAATTTTGCATTTTTAATGTTGAATTCCCTTAGCCCCCCACCCTTTCCCTCTCCCCCGGTGGAGAGAGGAAATGTTCCTTTTAACTTCTTCCATCTTCCGTTGACCTTGTGGTTCTATGAACTCACCACAAGTCCGCTATTCGTCATGCAGTTACCCTATAGACGATGTCGCCGTCCCGCACCACATCCTTCACCTTGATCCCGATGGAGTCTCCCGCCTTGGCGGTCGGAACGGATAGGTGTTCGATCTGCATGGAATCCACCGTTTGGGTGAAATCGCTGGTGTGTCCCTTGATGTGAATGGTATCCCCTACCGAAAGCGAGCCTTTGGTTATCTCGATGGCAGCCACCCCGATTTTTTTGAAATAATCCGATATTTTTCCAACTTCCTCCTCTGGCATATTCCCCTCCTTGAGGAAAAGAGAGTTGATAATTTATGCTGTCGAACGTCCCAGCTGCTGCAGATGGTTTTTTATTAATATAGAAACGAAGGGGATGAAAGCAAGGGAAATTTGATTTTTTTACCAGGCTGCTTTTGCCGTGGAGATCTCGTTAGTTTAATCGGAGGTATTAATGGAGCATGAAGCTTCAGTTTTATTTTCTTTGAAGATATTTTAATAGCGGGTCTTATATGGGGATTAAGGTGTAACCATCTTTAAAGTATTTACATTTAATCATCTTTGCCAATCATTCAATTTCCGAACATATTCCTCCAGCAGCTTTTCCGCCTCCTCCTTTTTAGTCGCCTCGCTTAAGATATGAAAAGAAGCTTTGGTACGATCGGGCATCACCAGCACCCAGGCATCCTTCTCCAACACCCTCACCCCATCGATCAGTTCCCGATTGCTGCTTTCGGTGTATTTAAAAAGCTTCCTCATCACCTGGCCTTTCTTTCCCCAAGAACAGGGGACAGTTTGCCTGAGCATATGGTATCGATCTAATTCCCTTCTTAGATTAGCCATGCTTCGTTTGATCGGAGGATGAGCGGAACCATTCTGGGCTAATAGCTCCATAATTTTCGCCACGTCAAACATGGCGTCTGCCCCCAATTGGAATCCGGGGAAGATAAAACCTCCCTTGGTCCCTCCCACATAGTCGACCTTCAGATGGGAAAGGGCACCCATCATGGCTAAATGATCGTTCCTTACCCGGATCACCTTCACTCCGTATTCGGATGCGATTTTCTCCACCCCCATGGATGCCACTACCGGGACTGCAATCTGGCGGGCAGGGGTGGAGCCGAGGAAAAGAGAGGTGACTATCAAAAGGAATATATCCGGGGGGATGAATTCCCCCTCCTCGTCTATGACGTGAAGTTTCTCCGCTCCGGGATCGAATAAAAATCCCAGATCTGCCTGTACCGACTTGACGATGGAGGCAAGCTGATGAATGGATGAGGCCAGTTCCTCCTCGCTTCGGGAGAGTTTTTTGGGATCCAGATAAGCATTCAGGGAGATGACCTCGCACCCCAAGGAACCGATGATGGAGGGAAATATCTCGCACGCCCCCCCATTGGAGTAATCCACCACCACCTTGAAGTGGGCTTTTCTGATTTTGGCCGAATCGATGGCTTTAAGAAAATCCTTCCGATAGGATTCAATCACCCGCTGGGGAAAATCCAGATTCCCGATCTCCTCCGGACCGGCTCTCATGAAATCCTCCCGGAAGAAAAGCCTCTCTACCGATTTGGTCTTGGAGGTGGGCAGGTCCTGCCCGCCGCCGTCGAAGAAGACAATGTCGATCTGTTTTTGATCCTGAGGAGATCTGCGGGTATGGATCCCCCCCTGTTCCTTTCCGAACTTCAGCTCGTAGCGCACCACCGGTATGGGAAGGGTCCGCAGGTCGTGTACGTTCACTCCCGCGGAGAGAAGCCCGCAGATCAAAGCCCGGTTGATCATCCGGGAAGCCCCTCCGGCATCCCGGCTGGTCACCACAGTGCTGTTCTTGCCCAGCATGGCACCGTATGCCGCTCCCAATTTGACCGCGAATTCCGGGGTCAGCTCCAAGTTCCCCACCCCCATTACCTTGGAGTCGGTGAAAAGTTCCCGGTTCCACCTCTCCCCCCACACCAGGCTGGAAGAGAGAATGGAGCCGGCTTCCACCGTCTTTCCCGGCCAAACCCTCACGTTGGCTTTGATCTTTGCCCCTTTCTCGATAAGGCAGTTCTCGCTGATGATGGCATTTTCGAAAATGATCGTCTCCTCTTCAATCTTGGTATCGTTGGCCACTATCGCTTCGGTCAAAATGCTGCGTTTCCCCACCGAGGAACCGTTCCAGATCACGCAGCGATCCAGATTGACGTCTTCTTCTATCCTCACGTTGTCTCCCAGAACCGAGTTGAACAGAAAGGAACCCGAACCTATCTTGGCGTTGTGTCCGATGATAACCGACCCTTTAAACTCGGCATTCTTACCCACCTCCACGTTCTTCCCCACCCAGATATTGGCGTGCTCCCGGTGCAACAGGTTTCCCCCGATATCGATCTTCACCCTTCCCTCGAGGATGTCCTGATGCGCTAGAAAGTACTCCTCCAAGTTCCCTACGTCCCTCCAGTAATCCGGGGTAACGAATCCGAAAAGCCTTTGATCGGTGGAAAGCATGTGGGGGAATAGATCTTTGCTGAAATCGAATTCCTTTTTTGCGGGTATCTGCGTCAGCACCTCCGGTTCCAGGACGTATATCCCGGTATTGACCGTATCGCTGAATACCTCCCCCCAGGTGGGTTTTTCCAAAAACCGGGAGATCGTCCCGTCATCCCGGGTGATCACCACCCCGTAGGACAAGGGGTTCTCCATCCGGGCCAGCACCATGGTGGCCTTGGCCTGATTTCCCTGATGGAAATCGATAGCCGACTTAAGATCAATGTCGGTCAGCACGTCTGCCGATATCACCAGGAAACTCTCGTTCAAAAGCCCCTCCGCATTCTTGACCGCTCCCGCGGTTCCAAAATCGTCTTCCGACTGAACGTATTCGATTCTCACCCCGAATCTCGATCCGTCCCCGAAATAGTTTCTTATCGTTTCCGCCTGGAAATATAACAGCATCACCAAATCGACTAGCCCATGATGTTTCAAAAGATTGACGATATGCTCCATCATGGGTTTGTTGACCATGTGCACCATGGGTTTGGGCAGGCTGCAGGACAATGGTCTTAAACGCGTCCCAAAACCGCCCGCCATAATCACTGCTTTCATCGATTTATCTCCACAAAAGATTTATTTATACTTTTGAAATCACTTCCGGAAGAATTCGAATAATATCTCCAAAATTCCGATACGGAAAGTGCTGGATATCAGCCTTCTCGCAGAATTTGCGCAGATCATTTTTGGCGAAGACAAAATCGGCTTCGCGCACCGCGCATTTATCGGATAATCCGTCACCGATATATACCACTCTTTGTTTCTTTCCTTTTAATCTTCTTAGATGATACCTTTTGCAATTCCCGCAGTTTCCGCATCCCCGATCAAAGAAGGGAAACTTAAGACTCAACTCTTTATTTTTGAAACTGAGGATATTGGAATAGAAAGGTACTTCATTTAGACCGTATTTTTTTAAAATCAGTTCTATGTATAAATCGAGTCCATCGCTTAGAATCACCAATCCGAGGTTCTCTCTTTTACAGTAATCGACAAATGTGGGGAATTTTACATCTATTTTTTGCCGAAGGGCGAATTTTTTCAGCTCCGCTTCGGTGATCTTGATCAGCTGACATTCCCTCTCCAGACATTCCCTTGAGCTGATTTTCCCCTTGACCCACCGGGAGACAATCTTTTGGCTCTCGTTCTTCGAGTAGGTGTTGAATAAAGCTGCTCCCACGTCCTTTTG
>JBDROD010000087.1:0-6727 GCA_043810415.1 Candidatus Zixiibacteriota bacterium
ACAATCTCTTCGGGGCTTTCACCTTGGTGGTAATCGCGCAATATGGTCTCAATTCCCACACGAGTGCCAGCAACACGAATGGATTCATTGTCAATGAATTCAAAATACTTCTCAAGTTCCATAAATTTCTCCTTTAGAATAACTCTCCAAGCCCAACCTTAAAGCCTTGGTGCCAGGCATCGGTAATTCGGTAATCTGGTTCATCTGGCCTGAGGGGACGTTGCTCACTTCGTTCACTTTTTTAGTTCGTTTAGTTTCAACAGAATATTAATCCTTTGGATTGGAAGGGAGTCATTTTATGAAATGGGCTTGGGGTCAAATTTTTATCCTTGAATATTTTGGTTTCTCTGGTTTCTTAGGTCTTGACTAAAGACCTTTTCAAAGAAAGGATCTTTATCCAATGATTTCTGCCATTCTCGATGCCGCTTAACGCTTTCGAGCCTTTTCTTTTTTGGCATATTGATAAATCGAATGGCTTCCACTGGTCCCAATTCTTTAATAAGCACTGCCGTGGCCTTTTTAATTAAAATCTCTTCATCCATATATTTTATGCTTCCCATCTTAATCAAAAAGGTTTCTCCTCATTCTGAGGAGATGGGGCCCGTCCATGGGAACGTTGTTTACTATTTCACATACTAATCCTGTTTCATTGATAGGATTCTTTTCAGTGCTATGCGATAGACTTCCATGTCTTCTCGTTTATCGATAGCAATAACCTTAATGATATGTTCAACTTCTTCATAAATAATCCTGATTCGCTTCTTGTCGGCGTACAGTTTGAAATAACCCTCCAGATTTATGCCGGCTTTGTTACCCAGAGGATCACCGCAATTTGGATTTTGTTCCAGCTTTACAAGCTGTTTCAAGACGCGTTTTCTTACACTGCCATCCAGACTGTTAAAATCCTTCTGAGCCTCCGGAACCAGTTCAACTTTCCAGTTCGGCACGGGTCAAGCCCTCCGCCGTCAGTAAATCGTCAAGACTTACTGTTGGTTTGCTGTCTCTACGTTCTTTTATGATTCCATGCAGATATACATGCTCAAGAATTTCCTTCGCTGCCTCTGTCCGTTCCCACTCATCGAAAGGGACAATTACCGCCGTTTTCTTACCTTGTGCATCCGTGATAAATTGTATTTCCATTGTTGGCCTCCAAACCGGTGGATTCCGGGGACGTAGTTGAATTCTATCACTTTTCATTTACAACGTTTGGCGCAAGAAGAGAGGCTTTGGGATCACCCATTAAAAGACACCTGTCGAATCTGGTCTGTCTGGTTTGTCTGGTCGATTTGGTCTGCCATTTTCTTAAAAAAAATACATTACTTAATCCACTCACTCAACCAAATTATTTTATTTTCTACCTTTTCGCGCCTTATCTCCGAAAGTAGCTTCAGGAGCCCTTTAACAGTTGTCCCTATCAAAAATTGCTTAGAGAGGATGATGCCGCCATGATTCAACCCCTCTTTCATAAATTCTATGTGTATCTTATGAAAATCCGAAACATTAAAAGTAAATATTACCCTGCCTTGGGAAAAGGCATATTTAAGCTGTTCAACATCGGATAAACCCTTTCGGCCCGCGTCTCTTACAGTGAGGACATTATAACCCCTTAGTCTTAATGCCGTTGAGACTGCCTCGGGCACGTTCTCGTCAAGATAAAGCTTTATCATTTAGCTGATATCTCTCTGCAACGCGCCTCATCTTCATTATCCGAGATATCGCTTTCTATTTCTTCCTGATTATCGTAGTAATAAGAAAAAGCATCGTGAATCTGGGCAGGATTCAATTGTGGAAATTCTCTCATAATCTCTTCAAATGACATTCCCAATTTGTACCATTTGATGAGTGACCATACAGATATTCTTGTCCCTTCGATCACACTTCTCCCCCCACATATTCCCTTTTTCGCTGAGATATAGTGGTGCACTTTCGATTTCTTAGCTGCAAGTTCCATTTATTCCCTCGCTATCTCGGATTTCCAGTTAATTATAACACAAGTTGTCTCAAATGAACTGCATTGGTCACTTGGGGTCAAGGGTAGAATTGGGAACGATTCTCAAAATCACCTTTATCTGGTCTGTTTGGTTGAGATCGTTATTTAAGGAAATACGAATAAAGGGATTGAATCTTGGCCTAACAGATCCATAAGCCACCCCAACCAACGGATCCGGTACTCGAACAACACTCAACTTACTGGTGCGAATATTTTGGATGATTTGATGCATTAAGATGGTTGGGTGGTAGAAAACTTCAAATCAATCCCGATTCGATTCGACCCCTTTCTCTATCTTCTCGATGATATCATCAATCTCACGGATAAGCATAGGGATATTGGGGTTGTTGAAACTGCTTTCTGGCGCTGGAATGCGATTATTTTTAATGTTTGGCCGGATATGTTTGTGATGAGGATACGTACTTTGCAATGTCAGATCATCCGGGTGGGGCTGGGCATCGTACCAGTACAACTTTTCTTTGCCTTGCCAAGTTTCATAACCATACTCGTCTATCATAGCTGGCACGCGGTGATAAAGGATCCTTTCCCGGATGATTAACCGAATTCCATGACTAAACTGTAATTCTCCTGAAACACGTGCAAGGGTTGTGCCCCGCCTAGTTAAAATTAGCGTCGACTGCCGTATGGACGGAAACTGCTGTTTGAGGGTATATAGAAACAGTTCATAATCCTCAATTGTTCGAAGGGGATTATTCATGTAGCTTCGTGGATCAGTCCTGTAAGACTCGGGGCCTTCTTCTGTAACCGCTGCACTTCATTCCTGTAATCGGCCTGACGAGCAAGCCACGTTCTGTAAACACTCGCCCACTCCCCGAAATCTAATACCCAACCATCATATTCTGGTTCCTCTCCGCTTATATATGCGGCATAGAAGGTTTCCGATCGAATACCAAATTTACGTTCAAAAGCCAGAAGGTCTTCTTCTAGTGAATGAATATCAGCCAAAATCTGTTGCAGGTCCATCGCACACCTCTTATCTCATTTTAGCGCAGTATGTTTCAACTTTCAACTAAACCCGGTAAAAGAATTTGGGGTCACATCTTCAGATGTCATTATTCTGGTTGATCTGGTTTCTCTGGTCTATCTGGTCTGTTTAGTTTGTTTGGTTTATCTGGTTTATTCTTGGATAATGCGGTGCATTGTCCCATCGGAGGATTGGTTTATGAGCAAAAAGTTGGTAGGAATATAAGATGTCTTTGTCTGTTCGCAAAAATCTTATTTCAAGTTTATATCGTGAAGGAATCAAATGGCATCGAATTTTTTAAATTCCTTTCCCTTTGATTTCATCAACATCTTTTATCTCTATTTTTGTAAAGTAGCGCATGTGGGGTCAAAAGGGGGAAATACTTCTCCTCCCTTTTGCCTTTTTATCCCCGTAAACGACGGGGCAAAGGGAGGCGCCGCCGTCCAGAGCCGCACTGTTCACGCCAAACAAAGCATTGGGACTTTGGCGCCGGACGGTGGGGAGGAATTTTAAAAGGTTTATTTCAAACTGTTAAATTGATACGTTATTAAAAATGTTTCCCTCTGAAAATTCAGAGGGTCGCTGGAGAGGTTACAAGAGACAGGCTTCCGCCATCCCGGATTTGATTTAATCCGGCCCAATTTACCCTGGGATTTTTTGCCAGTTGTCTGGGCAAGAGGTTCAGGCTACTTTTTTGAGTTGCCAGCAAGAAATTTGAACGGGCACATCTGCACCAATCATATCAAGAAGTATTCTCACCCGCTCGCCGAAAGACAATCTCCTTTGAAAAACCCCAACAAAATCCTTAAGAGGACCCGAGGTGATTTGGACCAAGTCTCCTTCTCGAAATTCCTCTAAAAGTTTAACCGCATTATCATTACCCATCCGGTCTTTAAGCATCTGGATCATCATTTCTGAGACCGGCGTGGGTTCATTTCCAATCCCCAAGATTCGATTGACCCCTCGTGTCCACTTTATTTTATAGTAATGGCATTCAAGGTTCAGTTTTGCAAAAAGATAGTTTTGGAAGAGGGGACTGAGCGCCCGACACATCTTGCCATGAGAGTATATAAAGCTTTCGCAAAGAGGGAGAAGCGTCTCGATTTCCATCGCCTCAAGATGGCTCTTAACCCGATGTTCATCTCTCGGCTTGGTATGGATGACGAACCAATGGTAGGCACCAAAGTATTTTGTTACTCCATCTGTTTGGTTTGTCTGGTTCATCTTGTCTGTCTCGTCTATCTGGTCTGTTTCGTCTGTTTAACCTGGGTTAAACAGGTTTTTTCAAGCTTGCTTTGTTCTTTTCTAAAAATTCTATGAAAAAGGCCAATATGACGGAGGCGAAAAGTCCGATTACTCCTGCGATGATCACATTTTGTCTCTTTTTAGGTTTGATGGGCGATTCCGGGGACATTGCGGGAACTGAAATCTGGACATTTGCCGCTTTAATCGCGGAAGTGATCTTTGTCTCCTCTCCTTTTTTTGAAAGGACCTCAAAGGTACTTTTCGTAGTCTCCACATTCCTTATCAATCTTGTCTGGATGAGTTCTTGCTCTGCTAACTGTCTTCTCAAACCACTGACCTCTTCGTTGAGATTTTTGATGTTCTTCTTCAACTGAAGAATTTCTGCATTAAGGGCTTGAATATTTACCTCCGATTTCATGAGGGCATCTTTGATTTCGTTATACATAATATTCGTATATCCGATCAGCCTTTTTTCCCCAGTATCACGGGCTTCGGATAATTTAGATTGTTCCCTTTTTTGCGCCAAGGCATTATAGTTGGTTTCGGCCAAAACGAGTTGCCTCTTAAGCCGGGATTCCTCCATTTTTTGAACTGGTAAATGCTTTTTCATCCTTTGTATCTCTTGCTCCAGGAACTGCTGTATCTTCAAGAGTTCACCCTTTTCCTTTTCGAGTGAAGAGATGTTAATGGCTGTATTCGCCCTATTTGAGTTTAAGCTTATAAAGATGGGATTGATTTCCTCTTTGCCGATTAGTCCTTTATCCACAGGGATATATTGATTCTCTTTTTCTAATTCATGAGTTGTTCTTTCAAGCACGATTCGCTGTTTTTCGAGATTGATCTCCAACTCGGGCATCCTTATTTTCATTTCAGCCAGCTGGATCACCATTTTATCGATCTGGGCCTGAAGGATCTCCATCTGACTTTTCTGACTAAATTCTTTATATTCATTTTCAGCCTTTGTTAGAACGGATAACGCATTTTCCATCTGTTGCTTTATGAAAGAATCTGCCTCTTTGACCGTCATCCCTGCGGTAAGATCGTGGATACCGACACTAAGTGCATTGACGTTCTCTGTGGTAATGTTTCCTGGAGGTTGTACGATCCTCTTCTGCTCTTTTATCTGGGTTGTCAATTCATCATAGCGGGCTTTTTCGATCAATTGGGAACGGATGGCATCGTCTAATTTGTTTTCGTATTGGACAATTTGTTTAATCTTTCCGGAGCTCTGTTCTTTCAGGAGGTCTATTTTATTGGCTTTTTGGAATTTTTCCAGTTCCTCTTCGGCAGTCTTCAGGCTCACTTTAACCTTTTCGAGTTGATCCATCACGAAATTGTAGGTGTCGCTTGTTTCCTTTGATATGACCTCCTCGTTTCTCTCAATAAAAACGGAGGCCCATGTATTGGCAATTTGGGCGGCCCGGTCCTTCACTGTATCCTGAACCTTTAATAGGATCAGATTGGTATTCCGGGGATACTCCACCTTTATCTGGCGTATGATTTTATTCACCGTATATGGAGTGTGAGGGGAATCCAGGCCATTTTTTTTGATGACAGCTCTTGCAGTATGCTCGTTGATGATAATTTTTGAAAATGTTTCAGCAGAAATGTTTTCAAAGTGGGGGGTTGATATTTTTGAGCCTTCTTTGGTGGCAAATTCCACCTGGTATTTGGGCGATGTGACCATCAGGTAGGCCTTCGCTTCATAAACTTTTGGCATCATGAAGCTGACCACTCCCGCCACTGCCATGCAGAGGAGGGTCCCGAGGATAATGAGCCACTTCCTTTTTCTGATCACTTGAATATAGTCCATTAAGTTGATTTCGTCTCTTATATCGTCATTCATTTTTGACTCCCCTGATCGTAAAAAGATCAAACCAATGTTCCCCTCCGAATATCAATTCTAAAAATTTAAGGTAGAAGTTATGCTACACGGACTGTTTATGGAGTTAGATATATCATTCATCCCCTTATGTCAAGCGAATTCAAGGTGTTATTGAGGTCACTACACTAATTCCCTTTTTGTCTTCTAGTCCATTTTTTCCCTTTTATCCCCTGAAAATAAGAAAAGCCTGACCATTTAGAAATTTTAAAATAGTTCCCTCTCCCTTGACGGGAGAGGCTTAGGGTTAGGGTGAGGGTGAGGGTGAATAGTTCACCTTTAAGGTTACCCCTCCCCATATCCCCTGCCTGCCGGCCCCGGTCCCGACCGAGGGCGGGGCCGGCCAGTCTTTCCGAAGGGCGGAGAAATATTTCCCTTTCTGAAAGAGCTAAAGTGTTACGAAAAAATTAATGTTGACAAGTAACCCCATTTGGATTATAAATTGTGTGAAAAAAGGTGTGATATGAAAACGAAAGGCGCAAGTCAAACAATCCGTCGAAGTGTGGCTTTATCCCGGCACCTCGTGGAGGAGGTGAAAACCTTCGCTCCTCCGGAGTTAAAGGGGAACTTCAATCGTCTCGTGACGGTTGCCTTACGGGAGTTCGCCGCCCAACGAAAAGAAGGA
>JBDROD010000088.1:0-16229 GCA_043810415.1 Candidatus Zixiibacteriota bacterium
CTTGTTTCTTCGGTATAAATATATGGAATAATCCTCCTGTATTGTCTGTTCAAGATTCCATTTTTGCCCTGGCTGATCATATATCAGGATTTCCGGTATCGGCAACAGATGCGGATAACGATTCGGTAACCACTTCAATGAATGCGTTCTGGTTTGCAGAGGATTCCCTGCAACCCCCGGTCAATTCACCCGCATACAATAATGGCAATCCCGGATCTTTCAGCTGGGTGCCCACAACGACGGACACGGGGAATTGGGTTGCCTCGTTCTCAGCCACGGACGTTTGTGGAAAGGCGGATACTGCCCGGGTGAGTGTTTTAGTGGGCGTGACTTCCTGCGGAGATTGCACCAACGATTCCTTGATAGACGTAGGTGACGTAGTTTTCCTGATCAACTATCTATTCAAGGGAGGAACGGCACCTGACCCGATCTGCCGCGGTGACGTCAATTGCAGCGGGTTGGCAGACATTGGCGACGTGATTCTTCTGATCAATTATCTATATAAAGGTGGCACTGCACCGTGCTTTGGCTGTTGTGGTTAGGTTACTTTCGAAGGATTGGATAAAAACATTTCAAAATTCAAAAGGAAAAATGCAAGATTACAATTCAAAGTTCAAAATGCTGATGATTCTTTTGATGATTTGAATGAAGATTACAGATTGCAAAGTGCAAAATGCAAAGTGAAAAGCAAAAAAAGGATATTTCAAAATGAAACAAAACTTTTTGCCTTTGTTCTTTTTGATTCTTGGGGTATGTTGTTTCTTTAGCCAAAGCCAGGCGGTTTGCCCAGAAGCACCGAATGACAATGGCATATGCGATACACTGAATGCGGAAATCTTTCCTTCAGATCAATGGATCGACCTGTCCACACCCCCGTCTTATTTTGCACGAATTTCTTTCTACGTAACGCATGACGTTCCCAACACCGTCGATTCAATCGCCGCCTTCCTTTTCTTCTTGTGTTACACTCATACCAATCCTGCCAAGTATTGCAGTGTTACCGGATACTGGAATGAAATTTCGTGGAATCCGGATCGGCTCCCCCGGAGCATTTTTCGCCATCTGGTCATGGATGGAGATACCATCCATAACTGGATGATGGATGAATACGAGAAGGGAAATGGCGAGGAGTGGAACGGGGTGATATTGGATTTGGACGGATTTTCTCATATATGGGCTACTCTGATCCCCTCAGGAGCAGAAGATCAAAGGTTCGGCGATGCAAGTCACACACTTCTGTTTACCGCGACTTTCAGGCTGGAAGATACCACCACGATATGCGTCGACACCTGCTTCTGTCCAACCGGTGGTGGTGCATGGTTCTCCCGATCCGATGCAGTGGCATATATACCCCGGGATAACATGCCCTATTGTGCTAATATCCGGAATGAAATACGGGGGGATGCCAACGGTGATCAGGTGATAAACGTTACCGACGTCATCTATATGATGAATTACCTGTTCCGGCACGGACCTCCTCCGGTAAACTTTGTCTCCGGCGATGCCAACTGCGATGACGATCTGGGAATCTTGGACGTGGTGCTTTTGATCAATTATCTATACAAAGAGGGAGTAACGCCGGGATGTTTCCGGTGATGATTTAAATGAAGATTACGGATTGCAAAGAGCAAAATGCAAAGTGGAAATTGAATTGATAAGAGGAATTCAAAATGAAACAAAACGTTTTGATTCTGCTCTACTTGATTCTCGGAGTATGGTGTTTATTTAGCCAGAGCCAAGCAGTTTGCCCCGAGGCGTCGAATGACAATGGCATATGCGATACATTGAATGCGGAAATCTTTCCTTCAGATCAATGGATCGACTTGTCCACACCCCAGCCTTATTTTGCACGAATTTCTTTCTACGTCACGCACGACGTTCTCAACCCGGTCGATTCAATCGCCGGTATGATTTTTGTTATGTGTTACACTCACACCAATCCTTCCAAGTATTGCAGCGTCACCGGATACTGGAATGAAATTCGATGGAATCCAGATCGGCTTCCCCGGAGCATTTTTCGCCATCTGGTCATGGATGGAGATACCATCCATAACTGGATGATGGATCGATTTGAAGAAGGACTGGGGGAAGAGTGGAACGGAATTATTCTAGATCTGGATGGCACTTCACACTTCTGGCTTATACTCATTCCAAGTGGCTCAGAAGATCGAAAGTTTGGTGACGCCAGTCACGTTCTTTTGGCTACCATGACTTTCCGGCTGGAAGATACCACCACCATAAAGAATGACACATGTTTTATTCCAACCGGTGAATGGGGTATTACATTTTCCAGAGCGGATGCGGTGACATACCGACCTCGGGTCAACATGCCCTTCTACACTAATATCTGGAATGCAATACGAGGAGATGCCAATGGTGATCAGGTGATAAACGTCACCGATGTAGTATACATGATGAATTACCTCTTCCGGCACGGACCTCCTCCGGTCAGTTTCGTCTCCGGCGATGCCAACTGTGATGACGATCTGGGAATTCTGGATGTGGTTCTTCTGGTCAATTATCTATATAAAGAAGGAATAACGCCCGGATGTTTCCGGTGATTATTTGAATGCAGATTACAGATTGCAAAGTGCAAAATGCAAAGTGAAAAGCAAAAAAAGGATATTGCAAAATGAAACAAAACTTTTTGCCTTTGTTCTTTTTGATTTTTGGGGTATGTTGTTTCTTTAGCCAAAGCCAAGCAGTTTGTCCCGAGGCGCCGAACGACAATGGCATATGCGATACACTGAATGCAGAAATCTTTCCTTCGGATCAATGGATCGATTTCTCCACCCCTTCGCCTCATCTGGTACGCCTCTCCTTTTACGTCACGCATGACCTTCCCAATCCAGTCGATTCAATAGCGGCTTTTGTTTTCGCCATGTGTTACAGCCATACCAATCCCGCTAAATATTGCAGTCTGACCAGATACTGGAATGAGATTCTGTGGCATCCGACCAAGCTTCCCCGGAACATATTCCGTCATCTGGTTATAGATGGGGATACCATACACAACTGGATGATGGACCGATTTGAGGAGGAGCATGGAGCAGAATGGAACGGCATAATTCTGGATCTGAATGGGATTTCCAATATCTGGATTTGTTTTATCCCTTCAGGTTCAGAAGATCAACGATTCGGTGATGCAAATCATGTGCTTTTGACCACCATGACCTTCAGGTTGGAGGATACCGCCACCATTTGCGTCGACACCTGCTTCTGGCCGCCCGATGGTGTAGGTTTAAGATTTGCGAGGTCAGACGCAGTGACATATATACCCCGGGATAACATGCGCTATTGTGCGAATATCGGGAATGCGATGCGTGGAGACGCCAACGGAGACCAGGTGATAAATGTCACCGACGTCATATACATGATGAACTACCTTTTCCGCCATGGACCTTCGCCGGTCAGCTTTGTCTCCGGTGATGCCAATTGCGACTACGATCTGGGGATCTTGGATGTGGTGCTTCTGATCAATTATCTATACAAGGAGGGAATAACGCCCGGATGTTTCAGGTGATACTTTGAATGAAGATTGCAGATTGCAAAGTGCAAAATGCAAATTGAAATTCAAAATTCAGGAGTTGGTTCAGAGTGTCCTCACCCTGAACCATAAATGTAAAGTCATGTTGGGGGGTAAAGTACCTTGCTACAACCAAAGGAATAAATCCTGATTGCGTTTACCGGACTTCAAGTCTTCTCGGATAATCCCCTGAGTAATTTCATGACCTCCACATAACTGTACAAGTTGAATCGGGCATAGGATTGAGTCAGCCCGACCCGGATGGAATAAGCGGTCTCGGGCAGAGCCTTGAACAGATCTTCGTCAGTCCAGTCGTCGCCAATGGCCAACATGAAATCGAAAATCTCCTGGGAGATAAAGTGCAGAGCAGCGATCCCCTTGTTCACCCCGGCACATCTAACCTCCACCACTTTGCTTCCCTGCAATATCTGAACGTCTATGTTGGCGGTGAAGTTCACCAGATCGTCCAACAGCTCCTTTGCCTTCAGAGAAGCCGATTCGGGATCGGACCGGCGGTAATGCCAGACGATGGCAAATTCCTTCTCCTCCACAAAGGAGCCGGGAAGCCGATCGGCATACATCTCCAGGATGGGGAGGATCTGGGATTTCCAGTCGTTGGTCAAAGGTTTTGTCATCTTCCATTCTTCGTTCTTTTCCTTGATCCAAGCACCGTGTTCCGCAATCAACGCTAAGCCCAGTGAGCCAAACCACTTCTGCAAAGTGTCCTTGTCCCGTCCGCTTACTAAGGCTATCTCGGTTTTCGGGCTTTCCGAAAGCGAGTGGAGTAACTGCAAAAGCTCCTCGTTGGGTTTTGCCATCTGGGGAAGTCCGGCAAAGGGAACCAATGTCCCGTCATAATCCAATAGCAGAAGTCTCCGGTGGGACTGCTGGAAATCCTGAACCAGCCGAGTTTGGGAAGCCGAACCCAATAATCTGGCCTCCAGCCTTTTCTGTTCCTCCTTAAGGGAAAGCAAATCCTGAATGAAATCATTAGCCCAGCGCACCACGTCGTAACGCTCAAGCCGGGTCTGCATGATCTGATTGCGCCTGATCTGCTCCTCCTCCGGCATCTCCAGCGCCTGCTTCAAAGCATCGGCGATCTCCTCCACATTGCTGGGATTGATGATGATCCCCTCCCCCAGCTCCTTGGAAGCGCCGGCCATCTCGCTCAAAATTAACACTCCGGTTCTATCCGAGCGGGAAGCGACGTATTCCTTGGCGATGAGGTTCATCCCGTCCCTCAACGGGGTGACCAAAGCGACCTGGCTTATACTGTAAAGGGCGATCAAAGGATAAAACGAGAGGAATCTGTATTGATACAGTATGGGGGTCCAGCTGATGCTGCCGAACCTGCCGTTGATCTTTCCCACCAGCTCGTCTATCTGCCTTTTCATCTGCTGGTAGTGTTCCACCCCTATGCGGGAGGGGACCACCACCAGAGCCAAAACCACCTTCCCCTGCCACCGGGGATTTTTGTCCAGAAATTCCTCGTAACCGCGCAACCGGTTGAGTATCCCCTTGGTATAATCCAGCCGGTCTATGGAGGAGATTACCTTGGAATGGGCAAACGTCTTGAACTGGTTTTTCTCCTTTTGCACTTCCGGGCTACTGCTGGCTTGCTGAAATTTCTTAAAATCTATTCCCATGGGTAAAGTCTCCGCTTTCACCACGTGATCACCGAGCATTATCTTTCCCATATTGTGCTCGTAACCTAAGATGCGAAGGACGCACCTTAGGAAATACTGGGTGTAATCGTGCGTATGGAAACCGACTAAATCCGCCCCCAAAAGTCCTTCCAATATCTCCCGGCGCCAACCTCCGGGGAGCAGTCGGAATATCTCATAGTCGGGGAAGGGGACGTGAAGAAAAAATCCGATGGGGACGTGCGGCATCCTCTCCCGGATCAGCCGGGGAAGCAGCATCAGATGGTAGTCATGCACCCAGATCAGGTCATCCGGTTTGATGATCTCCATGACCGTATCGCAGAAGATTTCGTTCACCCGCCGGTACTGAGCCCAATAATCGGCGTCATAGACGGCATAGGTGGGAAAGTAGTGGAAAAGCGGCCAGATGGTCTTGTTGCAGAAACCCTGATAGAACTTGTCCATGGCCCTTTCGGAGAGCATGACCGGATAGGCGCCGAATTCGTCCAAGGCTCGGGATTTTAATTCCTCTTTCATCTTCTCCGGAACCACGCTTCCCGGCCAGCCCACCCACACGTAATCGGATGAGGTAAAAGAGGAGCCTTTGAGCGAATCTAAGTATGCGCTTAAGCCCGAAACCAGCCCCCCGGTGCTGACTTGAAATTCCAGCCGGCCCTCCTTCACCTCGGTGGTGAGGGGAAGCCGGTTGGATACGATGAGTATTCTTTTCATGGGCGAATCCGGGCTGGTCATAGATCCACCATATCCCCCTCAAAAAACAGGGAGAGGAAGAGTATGAGGTAATCCTGTATATGCCGGGTGATCAGATAATTGTCCTTTATGTGTTCCCTGCCGTTTACCCCCAGCCGTCTGGCATATTCAGGCTCATGGATAAGCTGTTTTATCCAATAAGCGGTCCCCTCGATGGAATGGGCTAAGATCCCCGAGAATTTATGAGTGATCTGAAGCGGTATCCCCCCCACCGCCGAAGCGATCACCGGTTTGGACTTCCAGAGCGCTTCCGCCACGGTCAAACCGAAACCCTCCTTTAAGGATTTCTGAAGCACTATGGTCGAACCTCTCTGCAGCGCATTTATCTCCAAATCGCTCCCCGGAGGGAGAAACAGAACGAAGATATCCGGGTCACTCTCCGCCTCGTTCTTTACCGCCTTTAGGATATTCATCCCCTCCGGATCGTCGGTGGCACCGCCGCCTGCCAGGATCAGCTGGCAATCCACGTACTTTTTAGCCATCTTGAATGCCCGGATGACCCCCAGCGGATCTTTCAGATAATCGAACCGGGATATCTGGGTTACAACCGGCCGGGAGCGGTCCACCCCGAATTTATCAAAGATCTTATCTATGAACTCCTCCGGCAGATCCTTGTTTTTGTCGCTCAACGGGTCGATGGAGGGGGAGACCAGCACCTGTTTGGTCAAAAGTTGCCGGGCGAATGCCGGGGCGGAGAAGACGGCGGAGTCGTATCTCTCTATATAAGGCCGCAGGAAGTTCCAAATCGAGGGAATGGGCTTGGAGAAATCTATGTGACATCTCCAGAGCCATTTGTTTCCCAGTTCGCTTTTCTTCTCGATCAATGCTATGGGCTGGGGATCATGGATGAAGATGATATCTCCGGAAATGGATAGCTCGGAAGCGTTCTGCTGGTTTACCACCAGGAAATACGATATCTCCTCGTCGGAGATAGCCACGTCCACCCCGTGCAGGGCATTGTGAAACTTCTTGGTGATGACGAAAAACTTCTCGTCTCCCCGGATTAAGTCCCACCTGAAATCCACCCCCAGATCCTTCATCAAGGGCATCATCCGGTTGAGGATTTCAGCCACCCCCCCGCCCACGGCGGTGGAGTTTATGTTCAGGATGGTCTTACCCTGAAGTTTCTCCGCCAGCAGGTAAAGCTCGTCTATGACCTGCTTCCCCGCGATGGAATCATATTCCTCAAGTTTCGCCATATCGCTCCACCAGTTTTATGATCTTCTCCCGCAGCCTCTCCAGGGTATAGGTGTAAGGGTCCAGTCGGGAAAGCTCGTTGGCCAGCTCCTCCTTTCCGTTGTCCCGAAACCAGATGGAAAAGTCGTTTTCCTTCTTTTCCAGCCTTAACCGGGCATCGAAGATGTGAAAGTAGAGGGAGCTGATGCTTATCTTCCGCAGGATCTCCTTGAAGCCGGTCAAATCGCTGGCTTCGTAATTTGTCCGGAGAAGAAAGCTCCGGGCAGCCATGAAATGAAATTCGTGCCCCGCCGGGCAATCGACTAGCCGGCTGGCGTTCTGCAGGTAGGTTTCAATGAATTCCACGAATTTTCCTCTCAGCTCCTCTAAGTGATTGAACTGGATCGGGTCGATGCTGGAGATCCGTTCGCCCAGGATCTCCTCGTTTAAAACATAGGTGATCCAGTAGGCGAAGTCGTTGGGCGGCTCGGGGGAGAGAGACTGGTGTTGCTGGAGAAACCGGTGCGTGTGATGGTAGATGGAGGAAGGGGGAACGGTCTTTATCCCCTCCAGAAGCTCCACCAAATTCTTTGCCCTTCTCCCCAAGAGGACGGTCTGGGTGAACTTGGTGTAAAAGTAGAAACTGCTCATCACGTGCCGTCCTCTCCTTTCATATATATGGTTCGGATGGGGAACGGTATTTCTATACCCTCCTTCTGATAACGCTGATGCAGCCTCTTTACGAATTCATGTTTTATCAGATATTGATCGGTATACTCCTGGGCCCGCAAGATCACTGTGAAATTGATGCTCGAATCCCCAAAGGTATGGTAGCGGATGAACGGCTCAAACCCGGGAACCCCACCCTGCACCTGCTGCATCACCTCCCGGCCCACCTGGATGGTCACCTCTTCCACTTTCTTTAAGTCGCTGGGGTAAGCCACCCCCATTTGAACCAAAACCGCCATCTCCCTCTCCGGCTGGTAGAAGTTGGTCACGATGGCGGAAGCCAGTTTGGAATTGGGCAGGATTATCATGTTGTTGGGGAGAGCCCGGATGGTGGTGTTTCTCAAGGTTATGTCGGTAACGTACCCTTCCTCACCCGACTCCAGCTTCACGTAATCACCGGGTTTTATCTTTCGGGAGAGGAGAATGTGAATTCCGGCAAAAAGATTGGAGAGGGTGTCCTGCAGGGCCAGAGCCACCGCCAGACCACCCACCCCCAAAGCGGTGAGGATGGGAGTGGTGGAGATGCCCAGGGTCTGAAGAATGATCAAGACACCTATGAGCAGGACCAAAAGCTTGGTCAGATTGGTAAATATGGAGGTGGAGGGTAAAATCCCTTCCGTTTTCTTGGAATAAAGATTCACGAAGCCGACTGCGATCTTGGAAGCAACTATGGTGACGGAAAGGATAACCCCGGAGATCAAAACCTTCTTCAGGACGTTTAGTAAAGTCGGGCTTACCTGGATGGTATGGATGGCGGCATAAATGCCGGCGATAACGAACCAGAGCGTAGTCATGCGCCTTAGGGCGCCGACGATGATCTCATCCCCCTCCCATTTGGTTTTCGCCGCCATCTTTTTGAGCCGGGCAAGGATTACTTTTTCAAAGATGATGCCGACGATGAAACCACCTAGAACCAAGCTAACCGGTAGCAGCAACTTGGTGTTGGATAGAAATTCACTCATGGGTGCTTACCTTTATTCTAAATACATAAACTTTACTCAAACAAAATAATCAATAGCCCCAAAGGTTCATGGATAATGAACTTACCACTTATGCCTGGAATCGATTTTCTTCCATTCCGCCCTCTTAATAAGTTTACTGCCAAGGATTGTGTTTTGTTTGGATACAGTAAATAGGCGATACCGACTTTAATGCCACGGTTTTTCTGAGCCGGAACGTGTTTTTGCGGAACATACCGCGCAGCGGCCTAAACCAAGTGCAGAGTGGTTGAAGCCAAATCGACTTTTCCTGCCGATTTATTGGTTTCCTCGAGGATTCGGGTAAAGAGCTGGTCTTTTGTGCTTCTACGCTTTTTATAGTCTACGACATAACGTAAAGTAAATTCCACCCAATTGTCATTAGCAATCAACGTAACGGTAGGCTCTACACTTGCATCTTCAATCAAATACTTCTTGACCATACCCTTCCAAGATTGCTGAGCGAATTTTGCATATTCACCCACCACTTCTTCAGCTATATTATATAAGGTTTCCCGGGCAAGCCGATAATCACTGCCGTATTTGATGGGAATTTTTATTTCATCCGCGCACCTTTATTTTGTGGTATTTTCATCCTGTAAACTACACTAAAGTGTGGATTATCGTCTGAATCTACGTGTTCGAGTCAGAGAGCACCAGCTGGTTTAGCCGAATTCCAAGTCCGTCTTTGGCATTACCTCCATTCCGGATTCGTTTAAATCGAGTACGCGGTTCTGCTTTGGAGGAACGATCATGATGATAATGTCATCTTAAGTTTACGATTGGTTACTGAAAAGTCAAGGATTTTTCTCTTGACGGTTAGACATTCAGATTAAAATTTTAAAGATCAACCATTACCACTACGTAAAGATTCTCTTTATTTTATTTCATCGCCGTATTTTTTTACACGGCAGAAGGTTTCGTATTCTTGCGTTTATTGAGATAATATAGAGAGGGAAAAGTTTTTTGTTTGCTTATGGATAAAATTATTATATCTTTTATTCCATAATTGAAGGAGACATTTTCTGAATTCATAGTGTTATTTTGAGAAGGAGAAACTTTCGTTTTCCCAAATGCTTGTAACAAAAGGAGAAGATATCTTGGCAGGTTTTGAACAAAATCGAGGGAGATCCCTTGGTATTATTGTAACAAGCAAAGAAGGAAGGAGGACCGTGCAACAGTTCGCAAAACATCCGCACCGGCATAAATGGTAAAAACTAACCGTTTTATTCTGTTCCCATGTCTGGAATTTTGACCAGATGATCCGGGATAAGGAGGTTAAAAAAGTATGAAACTGATGACCATAGATGATCTTAAAACGCTCACCGGAAAGAGGAAAGGGCCATGTATTTCGATTTTTATGCCCGCGCACCGAGCGAAACCACACGCTCAGCAGAATCCCATCCGGTTCAAAAACCTTTTGGCTAAAGCAGAGCGTTATTTGCTGGCAAGAGGTCTTAAGGCTCAACCGGCAGGTAAATTTTTGAATCCGGCTCAAAGGCTTTTAAAAGATAGGATGTTCTGGCAATATCAAAGCGACGGACTGGCTCTTTTTCTATCCGCGAAGATATTCCGCTACTATCGTCTACCCATAAGTTTTAAAGAATTGGTGGTAATGGATCGTTTTCATACCAAACCTCTCCTCCCTCTCTTCAGCATAAACGAGAGGTTCTATCTTTTGGCTTTGAGCCAGAAGCAGGTGAAGCTTTTTGAGGGAAGCCGTTACAGCTTAAGAGAAGTGGAGCTGGAAGGGGTACCCAAAAACATCAGTGAAGCTTTAAAGTATGATGACCGGGAAAAACAACTCCAGTTTCACACCGGCACACCCCAGGGAGGAGGCAGACGGGCAGCCATATTTCATGGCCATGGTGTGGGCAAGGAGGATATCAAGGAGAATATTCTCCGCTACTTTCAAATGGTCAATAAAGGTTTACACCAACTGCTGAAAAAAGAGAGAGCACCGCTGGTTCTGACCGGGGTGGATTATCTTTTTCCAATTTACCGAGAGGCCAATACTTATCCTTATCTATTGGACAAGGGTGTTCCCGGTAATCCGGATAGACAAGGCATTGAAAAGCTGCACGAGCAAACCTGGTTTTTACTGAAACCACTGTTGCTCAAAACCCAGAAGGAAGCAGCCGCTCGCTACAAACAACTTAGAAATACGGAGCAAACCTCCACCGATATAAAAAAAATCATTATGGCAGCTTATCGGGGGCAGGTGGAGGTGCTGTTTGTATCCGTAGGGATTCAACGATGGGGTATCTTTGATCCTCAGAGGAATACAGTGAATCTTCATGCGAAGATGAAACCGGGGGACTGGGATCTATTAGACTTCATTGCCGTTCATACTCTTCTGAATGGCGGAACCGTTTTTGCGGTGAAACCAGATAAGGTTCCCGACGGTAAGACATTGGCTGCAGTTTTCAGATATTGATCAGCCACCCTTGGTCGTTAGGGTTCTTCATCTGAGCGGATAAAGTCCCAATTTTCGGGTTACCTGTTTCTAAGGCTTTTATTACTAACATGGATTATAGCTGTCGAGATAAAGCCACTTTTAAGCGAAGACTTTAACTTTAGATTATAAATGCGTATTTTTTTATGAGATCTTGTTTTAGGAAATAAGCTTAAGTTTGATTTGATCTTCAGCAGAGCAAGGAGAATACTTTGGAGAATGTAACCAAGATGCTTTTCGAACTTCTGATGATATTTGCGGCGGCAAAGATCATGGGGGAGGTCTTTGCCAGGATCAAACAACCGGCGGTGATCGGGGAGATCTTGGCTGGGATCATTCTGGGTCCTTTCGTCTTCGGGCTGATCACCCCCTCCGATGCGGAGGCATATAAGATCTACCAGGTATTTGCGGAGATCGGCGTGATCATCCTTCTTTTCACCATCGGGCTGCAGACCCGGGTGGATGAGATCATGAAGGTGGGAGGCACCTCCCTGATAGTAGCCACCCTGGGGGTGGTACTCCCCTTCTTCTTCGGATATCTTTATACCCTCACCACGGAACACAGCACCGTCGAAGCCATGTTCATCGGGGCGGCCATGGTTGCCACCTCGGTGGGGATCACCGCCCGGGTGCTTTCCGATCTGGGAATTTTGGATTCGCGGGTAGCCAAGGTGATACTTGGAGCTGCGATCATCGACGACATTATAGGCCTATTGGTTCTGGCGGTGGTCACCGGCGCTGGGAAAGGAGCCATCTCGTACGTGAAGATAGCGCTGGTCATCTTAGAAGCTATAGGATTCGTAGTATTCATTGTCATAATCGGCAAGAGACTGGTGATTCGGGTGGCTCCCCGGCTGAACTTTTTTAAAAGCAGAAATTCCGCCTTTATCTTGGCCATCGTGTTTTGCCTGGGTCTCTCTGCAGTGGCAAGCTATATCGACTTGGCTGCCATCGTGGGCGCTTTCATGGCCGGCATGGTCTTGGCTGAATTAAACATAGAATACAAATTTTCATTGAGGTTTGAATCTCTATACGACTTCTTTGTACCTTTCTTCTTCGTGGTGATGGGAACACAGGTGGATTTGTCGGTCTTCACCAAGTTCAACCTGATCGGCTCGGCATTGATCTTGACCGTGTTTGCCATTCTGGGCAAGCTGATCGGATGCGGGCTGGGAGCGTTTCGTTTGGGCTGGAAGGATGCCTCCTTGGTCGGGGTGGGGATGGTGCCGCGGGGGGAGGTGGGAATGATCGTCGCCTCGCTCGGATTGGGAATGGGAGTGATCTCCACCAATCTTTATTCCATCGTGATCTTCATGGTGATCGTCACCACTCTTTTGACCCCGCCGGTTTTGGCCAAGATGATCTCCTCCAGGCGAAGAAAAAAAATGGAGGAAGAGTCTGAGGAATTACCCGTGGATCTATAACGGGATCGCTTTTAAAGGTAAGCGTTTTCTTATGCCTGATCTACTCTCCCAAGTAGCGGTAAGAGTCTTAAAGAACCATCGGGGTCTATACATTTCCTTGATCCTGATCGGGGTAATATTCTTTGCTGGATTATATGATTCCATCTCCAGGGCATGGACTTCTGACGATGCCTTTATTTCGTTCCGATACGCCCAAAATCTGGTCGAGGGTAAAGGCTTAGTCTATAACGCAGGTGAGCGGGTGGAGGGTTATTCCAACTTCTTATGGACCCTGTTTTTGGCATGGGGGATGGAATTGAAGCTGGATCCGATAGACGTGACCAATACTTTAGGAGTGATCAGTTTTGCTTTGACTATCCTCACATTTATTTACATAAGCTGGCGTCTTTTTAAAGATAACCGTACCTGGGGAGTTTTCCTTCCCTTGACGGCGTTATGTCTTTTGGCGCAAGCGCATTTCAGAGAATTTGCCACCGGGGGTCTGGAGACCTCCCTTTTCACCTTTCTGATCAGCTTGGGATTCACCGGATTGATCTTTTCGAAGAGCAGGTGGGGTTACCTTTTGACCGGACTGGTTTTTGTTTTGGTAGCGTTGACCCGACCGGATGGGATCATATTCTACATTCTCTCTCTTCTTTTCCTGATACTGACTGTTTCAACCATACCCAAGAGGATATGGTACTTTCTGATACCGTTGATTTTGGTTTACATTCCATACTACATCCTTAGATTTCTGTATTATGGCTACCCGTTTTCCAACATATACTATGCCAGGTCGGTAAATTTGGCCTGGTGGGGTCAAGGTTTGGAATATCTCTTTCTCTACTTTAAGGCATATTACGTGTTTTGGCTACTCTTGGCATTGGCGGTGGTTTCGGCGATCAAGGTCCGGAAGAGCGTAAAGAAGCTTTTTCACCCCCCTTATGATTTTGACTTAGTCCAGAAAGCCGTTTTCTTAAGCCTTCTATTCTCGGTGGTATTTTCGTTTTACTTAATCCGGATCGGTGGGGATTTCATGTTTGCGAGATTCTTCATCCCGATCACCCCGTTTCTGTTTTTTTTTTAATGGAGGCTTTCGTCAACCGGATATTCAATGGAAGA
Organism: Candidatus Zixiibacteriota bacterium; assembly: GCA_043810415.1. Classification (GTDB taxonomy): domain Bacteria; phylum Zixibacteria; class MSB-5A5; order MSB-5A5; family SM1-73; genus CAIVRH01. The sequence continues at coordinate 13,803 of JBDROD010000088.1, forward strand.
TACCTGATCCCTTTCGGGGTGGCGATACTCCTTGCCACCTATTTTTACTGGTATCCGGTACAGATAACACAGACATCCAGCAAGATCGTGGATGAAAGATATTTCAATACGAAACAAAGAATAGAGGAAGCCAAACAAAAGGGGACAATTTTAAAGAAATTCCTCAAGGACACCGACATGCGGGTGGTGGTTTTCGGTTCACAGGCGATGCTGGCATATTATGCCGAATTTCCCACAGCCATCGAGGGAGCGAGCGGGTTAACCGACGAGTACATCGCCCATCTGCCAGTCGGCGAAAGGGTCAGACCCGGTCACGAGAAGGTGGCTCCGGTCGAGTATCTCTACCATAGAGGGGTGAATTTCGCATTTGCCTCCGGGCGCTGGGTACCGCCGTCTACCAACGAATTTATGGAGATCTATTTCGGCTACGTCAGAGGCTTGATCTTAGTTTATCAGAGAGACCTGATGAGAAAACTCAGCGCTTACCCGGAAGTAAAGTTCTTCGATTTCGAAAGCTTCCTGGATGAATATATCGGGCGGATGCCTTCGATCCCCCGGGAACAGATCTCAGACGACTACCAATTTTTCAAAGGCTACTATTTCGATCACAATTCGGATGCGGTTCGACAAAATGCTTTTCTAAGCTTATTGGGGAAGGAGTGAAAAGCCATTGAATTAATCCCGAATCTGGTTGGTTGGCAATGAAACAAGAAGATTCCATTGAAATAATTTCCGGGTATGGGGTTTTCGGATATCGACCGGGGATGCGGGCATCACCAATGACCAGCAAAGAAAATCTTATACTATAAGGAAAATTCTAACAGGAGAGGTAACTTTTGGATTACGAAAAGAAATTTGGGATCCTGGTGGTTATTCTGGCAGCGGTAATCGGCTTCGGAACTTTGGGGTACATCGTTATTGAAAGGTGGTCTCCGCTGGACGCCCTCTACATGACGGTGATCACCCTCACCACCGTGGGCTTCGGAGAGGTGTATCCCCTTTCGCACTCCGGAAAGATCTTCACCATAATCCTGGTGGTGTTGGGGGTGGCGGGAGTGGCTTATACCTTAAGCGTAATAGCCCGGATGGTAGTAGAAGGAGAAATCAAAAAGCTTTTAGGGAGAAGAAAAATGCAGAAAGGTTTGAAGGAATTAGCGGATCATTATATCGTTTGCGGGTTCGGTCGGGTGGGCCGGAGGATCGCCCAGGAACTATGTGCCCGGGGTGTCCCATTTGTGGTGGTTGACCGGGATCCTCAGAGAATCGAGCAGGCGGAGACGGATTGTTTTATTTTCGTTCAGGGAGATTCCACCAGCGACCAGACTCTTCTGAATGCGGGGATCGAGCGGGCCAAAGGTCTTATCACCGCGGTGGTGGACGAGGCGGACAGCGTGTTCATCGTTCTTTCCGCCCGCCAGCTTAATCCTGGGCTTTTCATAACCGCCCGGGCGGAATCGGACGAGGGGGAGAAAAAGCTTTTGCGAGCCGGTGCCAACAAGGTGATCTCTCCGCACAAGATCGGCGGAATCCGGATGGCACTCACCGCCTTAAGACCCAATCTGGTCGATTTCATGAGCCTGGTCACGTTTGATCAGAGGACGGATCTATCCATCGAGGAGATAGAGGTGAAGGGCGGGTCATCACTGGTGGACTCGACTATTAAGGATTGTAACATCCGTCACGATCTGGGAACCACCATAGTGGGGATAAAAAAGCCGGGTAAAGATGTCTTTTTGAACCCGTCGCCGGAGACGACCATAGAAGCGGGAGACATTCTCATCGTCATCGGTGAAAGAAAAGGTCTTGAAAAACTGGAGGATTTAACCGGCGGTATTTAACCTCCAAAGGAGATAAGCCATGTCCGAATTCAGACTAAACCGTGCTACCAAGGAGTGGATCATCATTGCCACGGAAAGGGCCAAGAGACCTCATGAATTCATGGTAAAGACGGAAAGACAGAAACTTCCCCCCTTTGATCCCCAGTGCCCTTTTTGTCCGGGTAACGAAAACCAGACTCCCCCGGAGATTTATGCCGAAAGGGATAAAGACTCCCCGGCGGATTCCCCCGAATGGAGCGTGAGAGTGGTAAACAACAAATACCCGGCATTGGAGCCGATGGAGAAGTCGGTCAAGATCGCGGGGAGATATTTCAGAACCGCCTCGGGAGTGGGAAAACACGAGGTGATCATCGAGACGCCCAAGCACAACCGGACTTTTGCCACTTTGAATCTTAAACAGGCAGAACGGGTATGTCTGGTTTGCTGGAAAAGGTACCGGTCTTTGGAAAAGGACCGAAGGTTCAAGCTGATTATGATCTTCAAGAATCACGGTGTCACCGCTGGCACCTCACTTAAACACCCCCCATATACAGGTGATTGCTCTTCCGTTGATTCCCGCCAGCATCAGGCATCCCCTGGAGGAAGCCAT
>JBDROD010000089.1:0-6880 GCA_043810415.1 Candidatus Zixiibacteriota bacterium
GGAAACCAAGGATAAAGTTCCCCAAGAATTGGATTCTGCCATTATCTTTGCTCCCAAAGGAGAATTGGTCTTAGATGCTTTGGACTTTTTGGATCGGGGAGGGACATTGGCTTTGGCAGGAATATATATGACGCCGATACCGCAGATGGATCACCTGAAATATCTTTATTATGAAAGGACAGTCAGAAGCGTTACCGCCAGCACCCGAAAGGATGGGGAGGAACTCCTTAAACTTGCGGCGGAGATTCCCATCCGAACCATGACCGCATCTTTTCCTTTAAATGAAGCTAACCGGGTTTTGCAACTGCTCAAGCAGGGTAAAATCAACGGAGCAGGAGTTCTGATGATTCCATAGCTTAAGTGGATTGGTTTACGATCGACCCGGCATTCTTAGCCCGACAGAGGATCCTTTGAACTACTCAACCTGTTAATCTCTTCGGGTTTAATTCCCCGCTGCTTGCGGCGTATAGAAATAATTTCCATTAGGATACCTCGTCCGCTTGCGGCGAGGTAGTTCATTCTATTGATGTTCAGTGAATTATAAAATTGTAAAGTCAACAAAATTGGAGAGTGAAAAATGAGGCATCCCAATCTCTTGAGAAGAGATGATACCCTTTTGGTGATCGTCGATATCCAAACCAAGCTTTTAAACGTGATGTTTGAAAAAGAAAGATTATTATCGAGCTGTAGTAAATTGATCCAGGCAGCCAGACTTCTGGAAATCCCGATGGTGATGACCGAGCAGTATCCCGAGGGGATGGGACCCACCGATTCAGCGATTTTAGAGCTTCTCCCCGAGGTGAAAGCTATTACCAAAATGTCCTTCAGCTGTTGTGGAGTGGGGGACTTCGATCAGAAGATCAAAAGCTTGGGGAAAAAACAGGTAATGGTAATTGGCATCGAGTCTCATATCTGTGTACTGCAAACGGTGCACGACCTTTTATATCAAGATTATTTCGTGTATGTTCCCTATGATACGGTCAGCTCAAGAAAAGAAGGGGACTATAAAAATGCTCTGGAGAGGATGAGGCATGTTGGCGCTGTGATCGGTTCCGTAGAATCGGCAATATTTGAAATGATGAAAACGGCAGAAATTTCAGTGTTTAAGCAGATCTCGTGGATAATCAAGTGATTGTAAGATAGAGGAGTTTTATGCCCAATAAATTGGGCAACTACAAGATATTTGGTAATTTTATTTAAGCATCACCATCTTGATTGTCCCGTGATAATACCTACTCCGGAGTTTGCAGAAATAAATTCCACTGGAGACTTCTTTACCTTGTGAATTTTTCCCGTCCCAGATTATATTTTTCGTTCCTTTGGTTTGAAATCCATGTGTCAGCTCTCTAATCTTCTTACCTTGAACGTTGAATATGCTGAGTTCAACTTCCATATCGACGGGTAAAGAATAGCTCAAAGTGGTCAATGGATTAAAAGGATTGGGATAATTGGGGTAAAAATCGATATGTACTGGAACGTTGGGCTCAGATAATTCCTCAACATCGGTAGTTCCAACGAAGTTTATATCAAAGACATCCTGATCCAAAGGGTAGAAGCAATACTTGAAAGAATTCGCTTCTCGATAAACGCAATAGTAACCCACAGGTAAACCGGTAAATTTATAACAACCGTGAGAATCGGTATGGGTGCTGTCTTTTCTAAGTCCGGAAAGATAGACAATCCCATCGACAATTGGATCGGACATTCCATCTGTCACCTGGCCCCTAATGCTATTTAAGGTTAGGTTCTTGTAAAAGTGAAGCCCTCCTTCAGACTCCCCTATGAACATATCCCAGTCACCATCTGAGTCGAAATCGTTTAACACCGGAGTTGCCCGGTCCCCCACGTCAATGGAATCGTAATAATCAGCGATGAGGGAGAAAGAAAAAGTATGGGGAGTACCTTCATTTCGATAGTAGTATATCCGACCGTCTCCATTCCCGACCAACAGGTCAAAATCACCATCCATGTCCAAATCACCAAAGGTGGGGTCACTGTACCAACCGACATCAATTGAATCGAGATTATCCGAAACCAAAATCCAGGCAGCAAATTGGGAGGAGCCCTCATTTCGGTAAAAGTACAGCTTTCCGTACATTTGCCCTATGAACATGTCCAAATCGTAATCATGGTCGATGTCCACAAAAGCAAGGGCAGCATAGGAGCCCACATCTATGGAGTTATACTGATCGGAGACAAAATTCCATAGAGCGGATTGGGCAGTACCGATATTTTTATAAAAATCCATTCTCCCGTCCTTTTTTCCGATGAACAGATCCGCATCACCGTCTCCGTCTATGTCCGCAAACGCTGGGGAAGAGAATTCGCCTGCCTGGATGGCGAAGTAGTTTTCGGTGATCTGGCTTAAGTAGGTTATGGGGCCTATGCCTTCATCCCTATAGAAATTAATATTCCCCTCATCTTCTCCTACAAAAAGATCTTTGTCTCCATCCCCATCAATGTCTACGAACGCAGGTTTTGAATAAGCTCCCACATCCATAAATAGATAATCTTCAGTAACTTTAGTCCAGGAAGGGAGATATATACTTCCATCATTCCTATAGAAAACAATATTACCCTCCCCCTGTCCCACAAAAAGATCGAGATCGGAATCATCATCAATATCCACGAAGTTGGGGGCGCTGCGTTTCCCCACATCGATAGAATTGTAATTGTCGGAGACCAATTCCCAATCGGGAGAAGTTTTGTTCCCGATATTACGATAGAAATTTAAGTTCCTCTGGTCTTCCCCGATAAAAAGATCCAGGTCTTCATCTGCATCCATATCGGCAAAAAAAAGGATGCTCGATGCCCCCACATCGATGGAATCGTAGTTGGAGGTAATGAGATTCCATGCCGGTACGTTCTTCGTACCGACGTTACGGTAGAAACTTATGGCTCCGTCTTCTTTTCCGATAAACAGGTCGAAATCCTTATCCTCATCGATGTCCACAAAGATCGGTGTGCTTTCCGATCCCACATCGATGGAAGCATAGAAGTCGGTTACCTGAACCCAAACCGGAGAATGGAGATTTCCATCGTTTCTGAAAAAACAGACCTTCCCCTCTTTGTTACCGGTAAATAAATCCAGATCACCATCTGCATCGACATCCACCAAAGCAGGAGAGACTCTTCCTCCAATTGTTGAATCAGGGAAATCTGAGACGAAATTCCATCTATGAATTTGGGATGTACCTTCGTTCCGAAATAATCGTATCCTTCCATTCTGATCACCCACAAATATATCCAGGTCACCATCTCCATCTATATCCGCAAAGACGGGTTTAGCGTACTCCATCCCGCCAGCAAAAGCACAATCGACCAATTTCCCGTCGATTTGTGCGGTTAACTCTTTTCTCCAGTTTATTTCGGCGGAAGATGAATAAGAACAGAAAGTAAGCTGCACTATCATCCATGTTGCCCATATCCATTTCTTATGCTTTTTAGTTGGAAACTGAGAAAGTGAACAGTTCATTTTCCGAAGCCCTAATCTTTGAACCAAATTCAGATTAATTCTATCCTAATCTATCTCTGAGTAAGAAAGTTGTCAAGCAAATTCAATATCCTATCTGCCAATCTTCTAAAAATATATTAGAGGTGAACAAAAATCCATCCTCTCCCTCTGCTGAAAATTCCTATAACCACTTTTAATTTCTTTATCCAAAGTATCACCATCTTTATCTCCCGATTATTTGAAAAACAAAAGAGCAATGTTCATATTTTGATCAAAAGTTTCTATAAAAAATTAATGTTAACCCTATAGGAAGAGTTAAAATAATTCAATTAAGTGGCTATTAATCATCTGGTTAGGGTGGGTGGTTGGTTTTTGTAATTAGTCGATGTTTTTAAGTATTCTTTAAGATATTTCTTAAGTGCTCAAAGTTATCTTTTTTATGGAAAAAAGAAAACCAGGATGAGATTTATTCCCCTTCCTCTCATGCTGGCTCTGGTGTGAACGAGAAAGTCCATGCCAAAGATGGAGCCGGTGGCCCCGCGGTTGGCGGGGCTCCTGGTGAAATGAAAATGATTAGATAAAAGTCAAAAGAGAACAAAAAAACAAGGAGGTTTTAGATGAAGATCAATAACTGAAGCAATAGAATCCCAGAAGGGTAGGTTAAGAAAATGATGAAGAATCCAACAAAAGGAGGTCTAAAAATGAATACAAGCAAATTTACTCACAAAGATAATGACATAGTAGTTTCAACAAATGATTTCCCGGAATCCAAAACCATTTTCGCCAAAGGATGTTGTTGAAATAGCCCGACGTGCCGATAATCAAAATAGTCAGTTGTAGTTGAAATTAGAGATTAAAGTCAGCAGTAGCCTTACTCCTCCAAGCCCTCTTGAGACACTGCTTACAAAAGACAGGCAGACTCCAGAGGGCTTATTATTTTCCTTCTAAATAAAAAAATGTGAAAACAATCGATAAAAGGTAATTTCCTTAATACGTTTTATGTTTATATGCGTATATATGCATAAAAGGTTTAATTCAGGTGATTGATATGTTAAACTCGGACTTGATTGAACTGGAAAGCAGTTATCTTAAAGCCATTGCTCAGCCCACACGGCTCAAAATTTTATATTTCCTCCGGGATGGAGAAAAATGCCAGTGCGAGATCATCCCTAAAATGAAAGAGGACCAATCCAATATCTCCAGACACTTAACTCACATGAGGGATCTGGGTATACTCGAATCTCGCCGGGAGGGGGTGTCGATTTATTACAAAATTAAAGATGAAAGGATATTCAGCTTGCTCTCCCTGGTTGACGAAATGGTAAAAACCGAAATCAAGGAAAAAGCAAAGCAGGTAAAAATTTTGGTATAATGAACCTAGAGTGTTCACCCATATGTCTGCAACTCTTATGTTAACCGTTCGCGACTGGAATATAGATCGTAGGGTGAACGTCCCTGCTCGCATAACCATGTCGGGGCTGGGAGTCCCAATTTCGCGCTCCAGGTAATTCAAACAGAAGGTCTTATGTCATTTATCAGCATCCTTCAAAGCGGTTTAGACGCATTGCTGGAATATCTGTCCGCTCATGTGCTCACCTGTTTGGTTCCGGCTTTTTTCATAGCTGGCGCCATAGCCGTTTTCGTTTCTCAAGCCTCAGTAATGAAATATTTCGGAGCCAAAGCTAAGAAAGTTTTGGCTTATTCTGTAGCCTCGGTTTCTGGCACAATCCTGGCAGTCTGCTCCTGCACCATTCTTCCTCTGTTTGCGGGGATTCATAAACGAGGCGCAGGCTTAGGTCCAGCTATCGCATTCCTTTATTCCGGTCCGGCAATAAATATCCTGGCCATTGTATATACTGCCAGGCTTTTAGGATTTGATCTCGGTGTAGCCCGAGCCATAGGAGCTATCACTTTCTCGATAATAATCGGTTTGATCATGGCTTTTATCTGGCGAAAAGAGGAGTTGCAGAAAAGCAATAATCCAGGTGAGTTGGTTTTACCTCAGGAGGAGGGGAAATCAAAACCACAAGGCATAACCTTGCTTTACTTTTCTGTTTTAGTAGGAATTTTAGTCTTCGGAGCGGCTCAGAGATGGCTGGTAACTGCGGCACTTCTCATAGCCTTAGGGTGGATTTTATATCGATGGTTTAAGAAGGAAGAGCTTAAATACTGGATGTATCAAACCTGGGATCTTTTCAAGAAGATATTTCCCATTCTGATCGCAGGGGTTTTTGTGGCAGGAATCGTAAAATCCATACTCCCTCAATCGGTGGTGGAGCATTGGCTGGGAGGAAACGGGCTCAGACCGACTTTTATAGCTTCGGTCTTTGGAGCACTCATGTATTTTTCTACCCTCACCGAAGTTCCCATAATCCGTGCTTTGACGGATTTGGGAATGGGTAAATGTCCATCTTTGGCGTTGCTTTTGGCGGGTCCGGCTTTAAGTCTTCCCAATATGATTGTGATCGCTAGGATAATGGGTATAAAAAAGACAGGTGTATACGTCGGTTTGGTGGTGATAATGGCGACAATAACCGGGATGATATTTGGCAATTTGATATTATAGGAGGTATAGATATGAGAATAGAGGTTTTGGGACCCGGGTGTACTAACTGCAAAAAGTTAGAGCAGGATGTACGTCAAGCCCTGGCAGAGTTGCAAATTGAAGCAGAGGTGATTAAAGTTACCGACATTATGAAGTTTTCATCTTATGGAATATTGATGACCCCCGGATTGGTGATCAATGGAAAAGTTTATTCTTCCGGCAAAATTCCAGCTATGGCGACTTTGAAGAAATGGATCGAAGACGAAAACAGGAAATGAATTACAACCTTAAACCGGTTCTATCTTTGAGGATAAAATGATTAACCGCAGACTTATTTCTACTCTCGGGGTGAGTTTTGCGATCCTGCTTTTATCCAAGTTTGTATTGTCTTCCGAGGAGGATGATTCGATAAAGGCCTGTTCCCTTACCAGAAAAGACAACGGAAGCGGTGAAATCTCTTTCGACTAAAGACACTGTTTTTGTTATTCATTTCCATCCCACCGTCCAGTGTTCCTGTTGTATTAATGTGGGCAATTTCTCCAGGAAGAGTCTGAAGAGATTTTATCCCAAGCCGTACCAAGAGGGCCACATTGTTTTCAAGGAATGTAATATCGACGAAGACTCATTGACGGTAAAAAGATATGGGATTTTTAGCTCGGCTTTAGGTTTCAAGAGGATATTCCAAGGTAAGGAAAAGTTCAGAGAGATCGAGTCGGTGTGGGAATTTTGTGAAGATGAGGATAAATTTCTGCCTAACTTCAAAACAGAACTGGATCAATTTTTGCGGGAAGACAAAGAAGGTGAAGATTCGACAACGACCAAAAACAAAAGAACTATCCCATAAGGCAGCTGATTAACATTAAGCGATTATCAAAATGCAC
>JBDROD010000090.1:0-4273 GCA_043810415.1 Candidatus Zixiibacteriota bacterium
TCCAAAGGCGGGGAATTGCCTCTACCTTAGTATTATCTCGCGGTATATCCTCCATCGATCACCAGTTCACTGCCGGTGATAAACTTCGATTCCTCGGAAGCCAGATAAAGGATACCATAGGCAATATCGTCCGGTTCACCCACATGTCCGATCGGATGTAAGCTGTCCAACATCTTTCTTACCTCTTTAACGTTACCCTGGGATTTAGCGTAATTTTCCACCATCGGTGTCCAGATGAATCCGGGATGGACTGAGTTCACCCGGATCTTATCCTTGGCATAAAGAAACGCATCGGTTTTGGTCATTATCCTCACCGCACCCTTGGAGGCATGATAAGGCGGAACGTCGGGCGAGCTTACGATTCCATATATGGAGGAGAGGTTGATTATGCTTCCACCAGATGATTTCTTCAAATAAGGAATGGCATGCTTGGTGCAGAAGAAGACTCCTTTTACATTCACCGCCATAACCTGATCCCATTCCTCCTCGGTTATCTCGTGGGTGGGCTTGCTTACCCCCGATATTCCGGCATTGTTGACCAGAACATCAATCTTCCCGAAGGTTTTGGCAATATCAGCTAATACATTCTGAACTTCTTTTTCTTTCGATACATCCAGGTGCCAGAATTTTGCTGCTCCACCGAAACCTTTGATCTCATCCACCACCTTTTGACCCTCTTGGTCCAGTATATCGGTTACCGCCACCTTTGCCCCCTCTTTTGCCAGAAGTATACAGCTTGCAAATCCGATCCCCAATGCTCCCCCGGTTACAATGGCTACTCTACCTTTGACCCTGTCCATTTTACCTCCTCATTTTCATTCTCTATGGAGGATGAGACCGTCTCTACCCAACAGGAGAATGGTAACTTGGATGCGTGTTTCTTTTTCTCCATTCAGCACAGCAGGGAAACCTTGGGGTTGTCCCTACGATTTATTTCCCATAATCAGTGAGCGGAGGAATCTTCATGCATGATCCCAAAGACGTTTCCCTCGGTATCTGTGCAATAAGCCATGTAACCCACCCCAGGCACTGCCATCTTCGGAACCACTACCTTACCCCCTTGCTCTACTACCTTTTTGGCAAATTCGTCCACCGAGGGGACGTCGATAGTGTTCTCCGTATGAGCCTGGGGGTTTTCCCGTCTCATGATACCGCCGTCAATGCCCGGCTGTTCCTTAGGTCCGGTCATGCACAGCCAGTATTCCATAGGTCCGTCCCACTTCTTGATCTCCCAGCCGAACACCTTCTGGTAAAACTTTACGGCGCGCTCCGGGTCATCCGCACTGATCTCAAAATGAACTACGCGTGGCATATTTCGCCTCCTTTGTCATTGTAGTTGAGTTCTGTTTGCGCAACATGACACTTCTTTTGAATATGTTATCATTTTTTACCATAAAAACAAGAACTATTTTCTAAGTCAACGGATCAAACGATGATATGTCCACCCTCGATCTTCAGCTGGTATGCATCGTCCGGTGCATACCGCTGTCCACAGCTAAAAAAAAATGGAAAAGCTGTAGCGGTCGGATTCATCCGACTAAAACTGTCAACGGATTAAACGGAAGAAAGGCTTTTAATTAGTTATATCCGCTAAATCCGTTCACGGTGAATCCGTTCAGGATGAATCCGTTGACTACCTTTTTTTTCTCCTGAATTTTCTTGCTTTTTGAGGTAAAAATCGTTATGTATGAAAACACGGTGGAAGTGTTATTAAAACGGGAAATTCGACAAGGATAAATAAGCGTGGGAAGGATTATTGCCATAGCCAATCAAAAGGGTGGGGTGGGGAAAACCACCACCGCAGTCAACTTATCTGCCAGCTTGGCGGTGGCGGAGAAGAAAACCCTGCTGGTCGATTTTGATCCCCAGTCCACCTCCACTTCCGGCCTGGGAATCGATAAAAACCATTTAGAGAAGACCATATACGAAGTGCTGATCGAAAACTTCCCCGTAGAAAACGTAATCTGTAAGACCGAGCTGGAATATCTGGACGTGGTCCCATCCAATCTCCGGCTGGTGGGGGCGGAGGTGGAGCTGGTGAGCGTCGAGTCCAGAGAAAAGAAGCTGGGTCTGGTTTTAGAGCCGATCAAAGAGAGATACGATTTCATCCTAATCGATGCTCCCCCTTCCTTAGGGCTTTTGACCCTCAATATTCTAACCGCAGCCGATTCCATCCTCATCCCTATCCAGTGCGAATATTATGCCATGGAAGGACTTAGCCAGCTTTTAAATACCATCAATCTGGTGTGTAAGGGATTGAACCCCCACCTGCAGATCGAAGGGGTGCTTCTGACCATGTACGATGGACGACTGAACCTGTGTAAACAGGTGGCGGAGGAGATGCGGAAATATTTTACTAGTAAAGTGTATAAGACAGTGATAAACAGGAACGTGCGACTCTCCGAGGCGCCCAGCTTTGGAAAACCGATAATACTCTATGACATAGTGTCCACCGGAGCAGAGAATTACTTGAGTTTGGCAGAGGAGATATTAAACCATAACAGCAATGAGGTATCGGCAAAGGAAGAAGAGAAATCGTATGGAGAAATGAGAAGTGAGAATTGAGTTAAGGATTTCAACTCAATTCTAAAATCTCAAATCTCGTTTCTTAACGGATGATGAAAAGACAGAGAGGTCGAAGATGAGCAGGAATGCGTTGGGAAAAGGACTGGAGGCTTTGATTCCGCAGGTTTCCTCGGAGCCGGTGAAAACGTTAGAGCAGCCAAAGGAAGGGTTGTTTCATGTCAGAGTTGACAAGATCAGATCCAATCCCTACCAGCCACGGACGAGAATGGACGAGGAAAAGCTCTCCGAGCTTACCGCTTCCATCCGGGAAAAAGGGATCATCCAGCCGGTGGTGGTGAGACAAACCGGAGAGGAATTCGAGCTGGTTGCCGGCGAAAGAAGGCTGACTGCGGTCAAAAGACTGGGCTGGGAAAAGATACCGGTGGTGATCACCGGGAAATTATCCAAAGAGGAGATGCTGGAGCTTTCCTTAATCGAGAATCTGCAAAGGGAGGATTTGAACCCGATCGACACTGCCAGGGGTTACAAGCGACTGATGGAAGAGTGCAGTCTCTCCCAGGATCAGATGGCTCAGAAGATAGGGAAGGACCGTTCCACCATCGCCAATACCTTACGGCTTTTGCACCTGCCGGAGGAGGTGCAGAAATCCGTTTCGGAAGGGGAGCTTTCCGAGGGGCATGCCCGGGCGATTCTGCCCCTGCCAAACGAAAAAGAGCAGATCCATCTGGCAAAAAGGGTGGTCAAAGAAGGGCTTTCGGTTCGGAAGATAGAGGAGCTGGTTTACGGTCAGAAAAAGGCCCCGGCTTTCCCCCGTAAACAGAAAACGTCCCCTGCATTCTTTGAGATCGAGGAGAAGCTAAAGCAATTCTTTGGAACTGCGGTAAAGTTGACCGCAAAAGAGAAGGGGGGTAAGATAGAGATAGAGTTCTATTCCGAAGAGGACTTAAGCCGGATACTGGAATTGCTGCAAATAACGCTGTAGAAGTTTTCTGAATTTGTGCCCATCTACGCTCTTAGCTTAGCAAAGGAGTGTTTAGTGGGGAGTGGAGAGGGAAATAAAAACGTTTAGAAAATAGATTTAAGTACAATTTCGGGCGAATCGTACCAGTTCAGCGTATCTTACAATTTCGGGCGAATCTAAAGATTCGCCCCTACAAATACTAGTATGTCCAAAAGATATATCGACTTTCTAATTGTTCCCGAAGGGAACTCCAAAAGTTATAAGTTCAAGTTGTCCTACTTTACCACTTGGCTGATAGTAGGGGTAGTGAGTGCTATTTTGATTTTTGCCATTATTTTCAGCGTGGTGCATGGGGAGCTGGTGTATAGGATTTTTGCGGGAAAGTCGCTGGTCCAGGAGAATGAAAAGCTGAAAAGGTATAATGCCCGGGTGGTGGAATTGGAGAAGGAGCTGAAGGAATATAGAAATTTCGTTGACAAGGTGGCGAGTTTAGCCGGGGTTAAATACGAGGGGGGAGCATCCAAACAATTGGCCTATTTACCGGAAAAGACGGTACCGGAGGATAAAGAGATAACCAGTCAATCAGAAGACATGATGGACCAAGGAGTTTCACCTAACGGAGAGGGATTAATCAAAGCATCACTGAACCCCATCGAAGCAAATCTTGACTCCTTGAAACATACCCCCATGGGGGCTCCGGTCGATGGATGGATTACCAAAGGATTTTCTCCTAACGATCCTCAACTTGGAGGAGGTCATCCGGGGGTGGATTTTGCTGCCAAGATC
>JBDROD010000091.1:0-3645 GCA_043810415.1 Candidatus Zixiibacteriota bacterium
ATATAATATCGGAGGATGTAAAAACAGTCAGGGCTCTTCTTTTGAATTCCGAGACAACGGAATTTGTTCCGGTTACCATTCCAGAAACTTTGAGCATAAATGAGACGGAGAGGCTGACAGTCTTTCTGAAGAGTCATGGAATTCCGTTAAGAAACATCATCGTTAATCGAGTCATCCAAGGGGAGGGATGTGCTTTCTGCACATCCAAAAGAAGAGAACAACAGCGGTATAAAAGAGAAATTGAAGAGAAATTCAAAGAATATGATCTTCATGAAATCTCCTTATTCCCCAAGCAGATAAGAGGTATAAATGATTTAAAAGAGTTCGGTTCAGCTTTGTTTGGTAAAACCTTTCAACCCCAACCGCCCGCCATGGTTCAATTCTCACCAAAGATATCCATTCAGGATAAATCAATTGGTTCAAATTCCGGGCTTTCGGATATTTGCAGCAGGAATTTGCAGTTTATCCTGTTTGGTGGAAAGGGAGGGGTGGGCAAAACCTCAATAGCTTCAGCTACAGCGCTATATTGGGCTAAACAAAATCCCCAAAAGAATGTATTGGTCTTCTCCACTGATCCGGCGCATTCATTATCCGATTCATTCGGCTGTCCGGTGGGCAACCGGATTACCCACATAAGCACAGTTGGCAATCTTTATGCGTTGGAGATAGATGCCGCCCAATTAGTTGAGGATTTCAAGGATGAATACCGGGAGGGGATAGATGAGATCTTTGATAATTTTCTGGGTATTAATGCGGAGATAAAGTTTGACCGGGAAGTGATGCGGGAGCTTATCTCCCTTACTCCTCCGGGATTAGATGAACTCATGGCTCTGATGAAAATCATGGAACTTAGTGAAGAGGGGAAATATGATCTGTGCGTTTTGGACACATCTCCCACCGGACATCTGGTTCGATTTTTGGAGCTTCCTTCACTGGTCTTAGAGTGGTTAAGAACTATCCACAAATTATTGTTGAAATACAACGAAGTAGCAAGATTAAACAAAACAGCTCAGCAGCTCTTTTCCCTATCAAAAAGCATTAAGAGAATACAGAAAACACTGTCTGATACCCAAAAGAGCGAATTCGTGACTATAACCATTCCCGAAGCCATGGGCATAGCCGAGACAGAAAGACTGCTTTCCGCTCTCCAGAGACTGGAAGTCCCTTGCCGGCATATCATCCTCAACCTGCTTATTCCTCCAACTGAATGTGGATTTTGTACGCTGAAAATGGAGGAACAACGGAAGTATGTCAAGGAGGCTAAGAGGAAATTCTTTGATTATCTGATTAGTGAAATTCCATTATTCCCCCATGAAATCAAGGGGATTGACAATTTAACTGAGCTCTCTGGGATTATGTATGGGAAAAATGTAGCAAAAGGTGCTGGAGTTTTAAAATCTATACTGCAGGGTATAAAATTGTCTTAAATGTGGTGATTAAATTAGGGGGATATGTCCATAGATGTTGTATAAAAAACAGTTAGTTAATACAAATGCATTCCTGTTGCGTCAGGTCCTCCAGACCTGACGCACACACTGTCAGGAGAAGCTCCTGACAGAACAAAAAAGCCTTATGAGATTCAGGCGTTGTATAAAAAGCAGTTAGTTGAGAACTAAATTCTCAGGAAAGGACGATTTGAAATGGCTTTAGAAGCAACCAGAGAGACCAGCAGTGGCTTAGCGGATGTGATAGATAGAATTTTGGATAAGGGATTGGTGATAAATGCGGATATTATGGTTTCAGCGGCTGGAGTTGAGCTTTTAGGTATTAAAATAAGAGCTGCTTTAGCTTCATTTGAGACAGCGGCTAAGTATGGTTTGGAATTTCCGTCAGGAACTAATTTTCAAACTGAAGCTTGGAAAGAAGCGCGAATCATCAAAGAGAACTGCCCGCATTGTGCGAAGAAAGTTAGCAAAGAACAACTTATTGCCACCGGTTGTCCTTGGTGTGGCTGGATAAGTGCCGAGGCAAAAGCGCAAACAGTCACAGCCTAAGATATGCATCTGTGGAAACTCAAGAGAAGATTTATCCTGGAGCTCAAAAAGGGATAAAGTGGTTTTCTAAACCATATCATATTCACTCTCAGGTAAGATGGATCAACGGATTAAGCGCTGGTTAAAAGCGGAGTTTGAGGTTGTGGTGTAATCAGGAGGCTAACCAAAAATGTCACTATCTGGTCAAAAATCAAAAAAGGGGAATAAACCATGAAAAAGACCGTTAAAAACAAGAAAGTCAGCCATGGGGAAAGAACCGTGGAGTTTGACGAAACGATCAGGGAATCAGCAAAGGTAGAAAGAGAAGGGGAAGCTGAGGGAGTGGCTGAAGGTGTGCTCAAAGGCGCAGGCCAGATCATTCCGGGATTGGGCGGTTTGTTGAAAGGACTGGAAAAATCACCGGCATTCCGGGAGCGGCTGGCGAAGATCAACCAGGAAGTCGAACGCCGGCTGAAAGAAACACCGCTAAAAAGAACTTCGGACAGAAACCTCCATATGGATAGCGGTTATTCCTCTAAAACCATGGTTTCCGAAGAGACCCCTTCTTTTGGAACCAGGGGGAGAAAACCAGAATCTTCCTTTAAGCCCGCTCCCAAAGAACCGATGGAGGATGTTTTTGATGAAAAGGATCATTGGAGAATAATTGTGGAACTTCCGGGAGTGGAGGAAAAGGATATAAAGACGAGCCTGGATAAGGATTTCCTGACCCTAAAGATTAATTCTCCGGGTTGGAAACCGGAAAAAAGGATAAATTTGCCTGGTGCTCCACAGGGTAAGATAAACAGAGTCTTCAGAAACGGCATTCTGGAAATTAAAGTGGGGAAGGATT
Source organism: Candidatus Zixiibacteriota bacterium (assembly GCA_043810415.1). Lineage (GTDB taxonomy): Bacteria > Zixibacteria > MSB-5A5 > MSB-5A5 > SM1-73 > CAIVRH01. The sequence continues at coordinate 2,824 of JBDROD010000091.1, forward strand.
GAGTCATGATAGATATAGATGCAGACAATCTTAAACATGGTGTCTTGGGATTAGTCATTGCTTTGGTAGAAGTCATACGGGATACCTTGAAGATTCAGGCTTTCAAAAGGATGGAAGGGGGAAGTCTGAAGGAGGATGAGATTGAAAGATTGGGCCAGGCGCTTATGGATCTGGATCTAGCCATAGAACAGATCAAAGAAGAGCAGGGAATCACCCAATCGGTACAAAGCGTAAGAGACGGGTTGGATAACATAGTGGAGGAAGTTTTGGACCAGATGATCAATCCGGAAAGGTGGAGAGATGAAGTTGGTGATAAAAAACTGCAGAAAGTACAGGGAGGCTTTGAATATGTGTGAGGATAAAGCACTGGAAACCGTCACGACGGATAAAGCTAATGCAGGAAGCAAAGATAAAGCCACATATCTTTATGGCTTGGCGGAAGGCGGGGCGAAAACAAGTTTGGGGAAAATCGGTTTGGCCGGCGAAGAGGTTTATACCATACCCTTCAATGATCTATGCGCGGTGGTGCACACTTGTCCTCCCGAGCCATATAAATCCGAGGATAACGAAGTGGTTAAAAGGTGGGTGCTGACCCATGAGAAAGTGGTGGAGATCGCCTGGGAAAGATTCGGCACAATTCTTCCGGCTGGTTTCGACACCATCATTAAAGGCCAAGAAGATGATACTTCAGAGGAGAACATAAAGAAGTGGTTAAAACAAGAGTATACCAATCTAAAAGTGAAACTGGATAAGATCAGGGGCAGAGCTGAATATGTGGTTCATATCTTCTGGGACCCGATGGATATAGCGGAAGAGATAGCA
>JBDROD010000092.1:0-3548 GCA_043810415.1 Candidatus Zixiibacteriota bacterium
TCTATCCCCAGATCGTCCCGCAGTACCGTGACGATGTGTCGGACCGATACCGTCCCCTTATACTCCCTTCCGATCCGCTTTAAACGTTGGTTCACCTTCTCCTTGAGCTCGGGTTCCGCCGAAAGATGGAAATTGGCTTCGGACAAGGTGGCGGTGCAGCCGGAGCACATGGTCACCAGATCCAGCCCCGCCTCCTCGGCGATACAGATGTTTCTTGCGGCGATGGTCAGCCAGGTGAGCTTGTCCGTGGATTTGAAATATATCGGGTCGGGACAGCAGGAGTATCCGTCCAGATCCACCAGTTCCATCCCCAAATTTTTGGTGGTCTTTCGGACCGCCGCCTCCATCTGGGGGTATTTGACCGTGATCATGCATCCGAAAAACGGAGCGTATTTCATTACTTAATTACCTTTAAAAGAATATTCAATACAAAAGTTATTCGATTAATCGGAGCAGCAAATAATTAATTATTTTAAATGTAAATAATCGTTTAGGGTTTGAAAAGCTCCTCCAGCTCCTTGATGGGAACCATCTTCACCTCTTTTAAACCCAGCTCCTTTCTCCTTCGGTCCGACAGAGAAGTTATCTTCACCGTTCTCCCCGAGGTTTTTACATTGTTCACCAGATCTCTCACTTCTGGTGCACTGGTCATCTTCTCAAAGCAGATATTCTTAAGGGCGATGATCACCTCCACCGGCCTGACCGCCTGGGGACATCTCTCGTAACAGGTGTAACAGTTGGTGCAGTTCCAGATGGGGGATTTTTCACCGGTCAAAAGCTCTTCTTCCCCCAATAGGGCTTGAAGGAGTATCTCCCGGGGATTGAAATCCGGGGAGTACATGGCAGCCGGGCAATCGCCCACGCAGGCGCCGCACTGGTAACAAAAGTTGTGCGCCTCTCCCCCCAAGGTGGAGTTGAGCTTTTTTTTGAATTGATAGTTTATGGATTTCAAGGTCATATTCAGGCTGGCCAAAAAGGTTATAAAGTTTTAGTAAAAAGCTTGACTTTCCACGTAATAAACTTAATATTTATACTCACTTGTGTCAAGCTCTATTTGATTCAGGAAAGGAACAAGAATTGACAGATCAAGCAACCAAGACCCAAACCAGCGGAAAACCGGAAGTAGGGGAGGAAAAAGTCCACGTATTTGAAGCCTGGTGTAAAAAGTGCGGCATCTGCGTGGCTTTCTGTCCTACCGGTGCTTTAACCTCGGACGAGAACGGGCTTCCGGTATTGACCTATCCGGAGAAATGTACCCAGTGCGGCATGTGCGAACTGAGGTGTCCGGATTTCGCCATAGCGGTGAAACCCCGGGAGAAAAAGGAACCCAAACCCCATCCCACCGAGGAGTCTAAATGAACCCACCGAACACCAAAGAGAGACTGCTTCAGGGAAACCGTGCCTGCGCGGAGGGGGCCATAGCTGCGGGCTGCCGCTTCTTCGGCGGGTATCCCATCACCCCCTCCACCGAGATAGCGGAGATCTTGGCCGCGGAACTCCCCCGGGTGGGAGGTAAGTTCATCCAGATGGAGGATGAGATCGCCAGCTTAGCCTCGGTTATCGGTGCGTCGGTGGCAGGGGTAAAGTCGATGACCGCCACCTCCGGCCCCGGATTTTCTTTGATGCAGGAACATGTGGGATATGCTTACATGGCGGAGGTCCCCTGCGTCATCGTGGACGTTCAGAGAGGCGGACCCTCCACCGGACTTCCCACCAAGGTGGCTCAGGCCGACACCATGCAGGCGCGCTGGGGAACCCACGGGGATTATTATGCCATCGCGCTGGGACCTTCCTCGGTGCTGGAATGTTACGAGCTCACCATCCGAGCTTTCAACCTGGCGGAAAGATATCGCACGCCGGTCATCGTTCTGATGGACGAGGTGGTGGGGCATATGCGGGAGAAGATCATTCTCCCCGATCCAAAGGAGATAAGGATAGTCAACCGCATGAAGCCCACCGTGCCGCCGGAATGGTACGAGCATTTCGAGATCAATCCTCATTTCGTCTCCCCCATGGCTTCATTTGGGGAGGGATACAGGTACAACATCACCGGGTTGACTCATAATCCGGAGGGATTTCCCACCGACCGGCCTGTGGTGATAAAAGAAAAGTTGGATAAGCTGAAGAACAAAATCTGCCACAACTTGAACGACATCATCCAGGTCCGGGAGGAGTTCATGGAGGATGCCAACATCGCGGTTTTCGCTTACGGGATAGTCGCCCGGGCTGCCAGACAGGCGGTCAGGATGGCGCGGGAGAAAAGGATCAAAGCCGGTCTGATTCAACCTTTGACCATCTGGCCCTTCCCCGATGCCTACCTGGAGCATGTGTTGGAACAGCTGGATCTGGTAATCGTAGCCGAGTTGAACCAGGGGCAGTTGATCGGAGAGGTGATGCGGGTCAACCGGAGAAACACCCGGGTGCGGGGTCTCAACCGGTATGATTCCGGGCTGATCACCCCCGATCAGATCTTCGAAAAGATAAGGGAGGAGAAATAGCATGCCCATATTCTCCGAGGTAACCCATAAATACCTTCGGACCAAAAAGAAGTTCCCCAACGTCTGGTGTGCCGGATGCGGCATCGGGATCGTCTTGGGGGCGATCATCCGGGCTATAGATAACCTGAAGCTCTCCCGGGATGAGATAGTGATGATCTCGGGCATCGGCTGCTCCAGCCGCATGCCGGTTTACGTGGATTTCAACACCCTGCATACCACCCACGGAAGGCCCTTGGCTTTTGCCACCGGGGTAAAATTGGCCAAACCCTCCTTGAAGGTCATCATCATCACCGGGGACGGGGATGCTCTGGCCATCGGGGGAAATCATTTCATCCATGCCTGCAGGCGAAACATTGACTTAACCACCATCCTGGTCAACAACTCCACCTACGGGATGACCGGGGGACAGGTCGCCCCCACCACCCCTTTCATGAAGATCGGTACCACCGCTCCCTTCGGCAACCGGGAGAGGGGATTCGACATCGCCAAGCTGGCTATGGCTGCCGGAGCTCCGTTCGTGGCCCGGGGAACGGTATATCACATGATGCAGCTGCAAAAACTGGTGGAGCAAGCTATCCTGAAAAAAGGATTCTCCTTAGTCGAGGTGATCAGCCAATGCCCTACCCTATATGGCCGGTTGAACAAAGAAGGGGGAGCCGTGGAGATGATGAAATGGCAGAGGGATCACGCCATCCCCATCTCCGCTGCGGGAAAGGCTCCTCCGGAGAAATTACGCGACAAGTTTCTTACCGGTGTCTTGTGGGATATAGATTTTCCGGAATATTGTGAGGAGTACGATAAGGTGATCGCCCAAGCGCAAGGTTTGTATGGAGAAGGAGGAAGGGTTAAAGGGAAAGAAAGAGAATGAAGAGCTTTGAAACTAGAGTCATGGGTCTTTAGTTGGATAGAAATTGGAAATATCAAGTCTAACCTGTACCTGTTTTTGGTAAAACGAGGATACAGCTTGCCTGTTCCGCTTGGTAATTCCATCGAACCCGCAATCGTCATGCCGGTGTGGCATAAATAGGATAGAAAAGAGAATGGAAAAAA
>JBDROD010000093.1:0-9869 GCA_043810415.1 Candidatus Zixiibacteriota bacterium
AAGAATCCACATGATCTGTTTTAAATAGATTCCCTTCTCTACCAAATTATCGCTGTAATACTTGGCACTGTAAATCAATAAGACCCCGATTAAGGACAAAACCAAAGCCAGAACAAAAAGAGTGGGGTCAAATTCTCTTGCATTGAATCTTAACATATTCCGTTAATAGACATAGATTAATGAACAGATTAGAGTATGCGTTAGTGGTAGCTTGACACTCGAGTTATCTATACCTGTTTACTTTGTTTGAAATCCATTTAGTAATTGTTTAATTGGTAAGTGCTGTCATTTTGTGCCTGCATCAGATCTTTTTTTAAAAACTTCTCTATTATCTTCTTAACCACGGGTGCGGAGAAAGTGCCCCCGTGCCCCGCGTTCTCGATCATTACCACCACCACTATCTGCGGATTTCCGGCCGGGGCATAACCCACAAACCAAGCATGCGCTTCCCCGTGCGGATTCTGGGCAGTGCCGGTCTTCCCCGCTACCGTGATATCCGGAATATGAGCCAGATAGCCCGTCCCAACTGGTTCGTTCACCACTCCGATCATTGCCTGCTGCAAAATCCTTAAGGTTGCAGGGGAAAAGGGTAACCGTCCTATTTTTTCCGGTTGGGTTAATTGGATCTGCCCATCCGGTGTCTCCAATTCCTTTAAAAGATGGGGTCGGTAAAGTGTGCCGTCGGTGGCTAAACCTCCGTAAAAAACTGCCAGTTGAAGCGGTGTCACCAAAACCTCTCCCTGCCCGATAGCTAGATTGATCACCAGGTTGTTGATCCACTCGCCTTTTCCGAATTTTTTCTGGTAGTATTCCGGGGTAGGGATGAAACCTTTGGCTTCCTCGGGAAGATCAACGCCGGTTTTCTTGCCAAATCCACACAGTTGAGCATATTCGCTCCATCTTTTAAGTCCTACTCGTAATCCCAATTGATAAAAATACACGTTGCAGGATTGAACGATTGCTCCGTTCAAATTCAAACTTCCGTGTCCTCCAGGTTTCCAACAGTCAAAAGCCCTTTTCCCAAACTGAAAAGCTCCTCCGCAGGGATGAAAGGTGGTGTTCACGTCCGTTATTTTTGTCTCCAAGGCGATGGCAGCGGTGAGAAGCTTGATGGCAGACCCGGGGGGATAGGTAGCTTGAATAGGGCGGGTGAGCAGGGGATGAAAAGGATTATCTCTAATGGCATTCCACTCGGCAGGTGACATGGAACCGGCGAAAAGATTGGCATCCAAATCCGGTTTGCTGACCAAACATAGTATCTCCCCGTTCCTCGGATCTAAAGCCACCGCCGCCGCACTGGGATAATTGATTAGGGCAGACTCTGCCACCGCCTGAAGATCCACATCGATGGTCAGCTTAACGTCCGAGCCGCAGACGGGTAACACCGGCTTAGTCTCCTCCAAGGGTCCCAAGATTTTACCCCGTGCCGTCACCTCCTGAAAAATCATCCCGTCTTTTCCTCTCAAAAAATCATCATATTGTTTCTCTATTCCCTTTCTTCCTATGCTTCCTCCGGGACGAAACTTTTTTTCTGGTGAGCTTCCAGACAACTCTTCTTTGTTGAGTTCATTAACGTATCCGACTACGTGCCCCACCCAGCCGGCTTCCAAATATTTCCGGGTCGGCTCCACCTGGTAAATCACCCCTGGAAGATCTTCATTCTGTTCCTCAATCATGCAGATGGTGTTGAACTCCACATCTTTTTGAAGTTTTATAGGCTGGTAGGCTTTGGACCAGTTGGAGCTTATTTTTTCTTTCAAAGAGATAGGATCCGAGTTCAAACACAGGGCGATCTTTTCCACCAAAGGGTTAATGTCTTTTATCTTGACGGATGTCCTCTTTTTGGGCACGGCCTCCGCCGCCTCTGAGGGAATCAAAGAGACCGTATAGGAAAGGCGATCGGTGGCAATGGTTCTATCATTCCGATCTTTCACTATCCCCCGGGGTGCGGGTAGCGGCAATGGAAGTATCTGATTGTTCTTTGCCATCCGACTATAATGGTTCCCTTTTATTACCTGTAAGTAGAAAAGCCTACCCAGCAGTATGAAGAGGACCATTCCCAAAAGTCCCAATAATAACTTAGTCCTCTTCTCTCGGGTAAAATAACCGGTGAGGGAACCGGACCAATCGGGTCGCTTCAGATCCAGCGACAGACTTACCGACTTTCTTTCTGATTTATTTTTCCTCATCGTTTACGCCGACATCTAAAAACCACTAAAATCAACCTGATTTTATCTCCACCCCTAGCCCGCTCCAGTTGATTCCACTTAAGACAAGAAAAATAAACATCCCCACGATGGAAGTATACAGAGCCGAAAACAAGGTATAACCAATCAACGTCTCCAGGAGGGAGGCATTTAGTCCATTTGTAAAAATATAATAAAAAAGATCATTCAAAATCAGGGCGAAAAAAATCATTCCTCCTTTGGAGTACAGGCTATCTAGATATAGATTATCTTTGAAGCTCCCCACACTGAACCCGATCAAGCATTTTACCAAAGCCCCCCAACCCAAGACTTGAGGAGTAAAGATGTCTGCCAAAAGCCCGATCAAGAAGCCAAAGATCACCCCGGAAACGGGACCACGACTCAAAGCTACATATATCAGTATGACAATCGAAAGATCAAACTTGATTCCTCCGATGGTCACTGCCCCCGCAATAAAAGTCTGGAAAAGGATCAATGCTAGGATAATAAGTACCCCGAAAAAAAATCTTGTCAACCAGGTGCTTCCCCACAACATGATCCCGGCAACCTCATTTTGATCTTTATCTTTTATAACTGGACCAAGTTATATCCGGCTCAGATGGCTCTGATTTCGTTTTCTTGGTTTTCTTCCTTCATCTTTTAACTGATATCACGAAAAGTTCTTCCAGGCGGTTGAAGTCGACATATGGTGCCACCTCGATGGTTTTGAAAATGCCGTATGAGCGATTGATCTTGGATTGTTCCTCCTCACTTTCCACGGCGGTTACCACCCCGATCATTATACCCGGTGGGAAAATCCCCCCCAGACCGCTGGTTATGATGCGATCTCCCACCCTGATCTCTTCCCGCAAGGGAACATTGTCCAGCTGCAGTGAAGATCCCGACTGAGGTTTTATGATCCCGAATACCCGGGTCGTTTGATCCTGGGCTGAAGCCCTGAAATTTGGATCGAGCATGAGCTGTACCACCGCGCTGGAAAATGATGCATCCACCACCTTCCCCACAAGTCCCTGTAAATTTATCACCGGCATGTTTCTTCTCACCCCATCCCCGGTTCCCTTATCTATCAAGATGGAAAAATATCTTCGGTTTGGTTCAGCGGATAATATCTCCGCGGGGATCACCCCATATTCTACATTTGGTCGAAACTCCAGAAGCTCCCGCAATCTTTGGTTTTCCAGATGCTCCTCTTTTAGCCATGAATTTCTTAAGGTGAGCTCTACTACTTTTTCCCGTAACCTTGTGTTTTCATCCCGCACCCCTTCCAGTTCCTTAACGTAATTTCCTAGAGAATAAAAAGGTCCATAGGTAAACTTGAAGATGAATGCGGATATATCGAATTTAAAATCTCGAGGGAGGATCAACAGCAATATGGACAATAAAACGAAGGTTATTAAGTTGAGGAAGGTATCCCTTCTGATATGAATCAAGGAAGTTAGCTTATCCATAAGTCCGGTTTAAAGAATTGTGATCTTGGAACTGGATTATTGTACCCAGATCTTTTAGTTCCCCACCTTGATTCCCCGATTACACCCTCGATTCTTCCCTTATAAATCTCAAATTATGAATCATTCAACTGAATCAAGCATTTCCAATAAATCTTTGGGACTTTTGGTCTTCATCAGTTTGTCCCTATTCTTTTCGCTCTTCATCAGGTAGGAAAGTCGGGCCATCACGTTTAGGTGAGCCCCGATGGCATCTTCGGGTGCAGCGATCAAAAAGAAAAGGTAGACCGGCTTTTTGTCCATGGAATTGAATTCGATCCCCTTTTTGGGCCGACCGAAAGCAATGATGATCCCGCGAACCGCTTTAGACTTGGCATGCGGGAAAGCCACTCCATAACCAACTCCGGTGGTAACCAGCTTCTCTCTCTCCTGGATATCCTTTAGAAGCTGATCGGCATCCTTGACCAGCTTGGATTTCGATGCCAAATCCACCAGTTCTTTGATCACCTCTTCTTTGGTCTCCGCCTTAAGCTCAAATGAAATCAGATCCTCTCCGCAAAATTTAGAAAGTTTCATCCTTGGTTCCTCCGGTTAGCCAATTATCTTTGATCTGTTTCTCAAAACTTCTCCGCCCGATCTACTAGCATTATGGGAATGTCGTCCTTTATGGAATATTTCAGACGGCACTTTTCGCACAACAGCTTTTGATCAGCCTCTTGGTATGTCAGATCCCCTTTGCAGACGGGGCAAGCCAATATATCCAAAAGCTTAGGATCGATCATCTTCTTACTCCTTTTTATTCATCGCTACTTTGCAAAAGGGACGGCTTTCGGTAACAACAAAATCAGCCGTATCCTCATATTTAATATAAGAGATTTCAAATGTCGTAAAAATAAAAGAAGGGCACTTGTGCCCGGACCGGCTTATCACTCCTTCCCTTTTTCAATATATTCGCCCATCACTCGAAATTTGGCTATTCTTTTCTCAATCAATTCGTCCGGTCTTAGTTGCTCCAGTTCGTTCAAGGCTGAAAGGTTCTCCACCTTCAAAATCCGAGCCTGTTCTTGGGGATCCCGGTGAGCACCTCCGTTGGGCTCGGCAATGATCTGGTCAATGACTTTAAGTCTCATCAGATCCGGAGCGGAAAGTTTTAATGCTTCTGCCGCCTCCGGAGCCTTGGCGCTGTCCCTCCACAGAATGGCAGCGCATCCTTCCGGTGAAATCACCGAATACCAGGCGTTTTCCAACATGAACACTCGGTCCCCCACACCGATTCCTAAGGCTCCGCCACTGGCTCCTTCGCCGATGATATTGATTATAATGGGAACCCGAAGCCGGGTCATCTCTCGCAGATTCTGGGCAATGGCTTCCGCCTGCCCCCTTTCCTCCGCCCCCACGCCGGGGAACGCACCCGGTGTGTCGATCAGGACGACCACCGGTTTGCCGAATCTCGAAGCTAGCTGCATCAATCGGAGCGCTTTTCGGTAACCCTCGGGATGAGGCATGCCAAAATTACGATATAGTTTCTGTTTGGTGTCCCTACCCTTTTGTTGTCCCACCACCATGACCGGTTTCCCGTCCATTTTGGCAAAACCCCCCACGATGGCTTTGTCGTCTGCAAAACCCCTGTCTCCGTGCAGTTCGATGAAATCGGTACACATCAGGGAGATGAAATCCAGGGCACAGGGACGACGCGGATGTCGGGCTAACTGCACCCTCTGCCAGCGGGTAAGCTTCGAATAGATCTCCTGAGCCAGCTTATCCCGCTTCAGCTCCAGTGCCTGAATCTCTCGAGAAAGCTCGATGTTCTCCAGAGGATCGTCAGCCTTATGACCGTCCAGCTCCTTCAGGTCATTTATCCTTTTTTCCAATTCGTAAATCGGCTTTTCGAAATCTAAGTAAGGTCCGTTCATCTGATATTCAGTAAAAAATGTTTATTCACTCTTTACCAATTGAATTAGTCCAAACGCTTAACCCTAACCTCATCCAGATACCAAAGAAAACAATTCCGCTCAAAAAAAAGTGCAGATGATGATGCTTTTTATAAAAGAGATACATGCTCCGGTGATGTTCCACCAGCATTTTGGTCTTTTTTCGTCGGGTGCTCTTCCCGATGTGATGAATGACGACGGAATTGGGAAAATAATGAACCGAAAAACCAGCTTGCTTGGCGCGAAAGCAGAAATCGACGTCCTCCACGTACATGAAAAATCGCTCATCTAAAAACCCGATCTTTTCCAATACTTCCCGTCTGGTCAAAAAACCCGATCCGGATACCCAGTCCACCTCCTTACTCTGATTACGATTCGAATCCTTTAAAAGATACTTCCTGGACAAAGGATTGTCCGGGAAGAAACGATTCAAAATAGACTGGCCAGACGAGATGGCGGTCAGATAAGAGGGGAAAGAGCGGGCGGAAAACTGTAAATTCCCCTCCGGATCAACCATCTTGGGACCGCAGATTCCTATATGAGGATTTGAATCCATAAACTGGATCATCTTGTTTATTCCTCCAGGGGTAAACTTCGTGTCCGGATTCAGAAGAAGGACGTACCTACCCTGGCTCCGCTTTATTCCCTGATTACAGGCTGCAGAGAAGCCTATGTTCTTATGGTTCTCTATCAGATTTACGTTGGGAAATTCGTCTTTAAGCATTCTGGGGCTTTGATCCTCCGAATGATTGTCTATTATCACCACTTCGAATTTCAATTCTTTCTGAAAATCAAAGATCGAATTCAAACATCTTTTCAATAAATCCTTAACGTTGTAACTGACTATGATAATAGAAAAGTCCAACTCTGGTACAAAGGAGAATACCATAAATGAGAATATCCGTCATCGTAATATGATTATACTAAATTGCGCCCGCTTGCTGGAGCGAATTTGATTCTACAAACTTCCGGAATGCAAAAGTTGGCTTATACATTCCCAGAATATTTCCAATGAAAGCTCTATCGAATACACATGTTTACAATTTTCCCCAAATGCTCCACCATCTCAATCTCCACACCATCCAGATGGCTTCTCTCACTATCTTTTTGGACATTTTTGATTGACCCACCTTGCGATCTTCAAATACAATGGGGATTTCTTTAATCTTAAATCCATTTTTCCAAGCACGAAAGCTCATCTCTATTTGAAACGAATAACCATTGGACTTAACCTGATCCAGGTTGATTGCCTCCAGCACTTCCCGGCGAAAACACTTGAATCCTCCGGTAGCATCTTTCACCGGAAGCCGGGTGATGACTCGGGAATATACGTTGGCGTAATATGAAAGGAAATATCTGGATTTGGGCCAGTTTCTCACCTCTCCTCCGCTGATATAACGCGATCCCAATACCAAATCGAAATCCGAGATGGCTTCCAGAAACCGGGGAATGCTTTTGGGATCATGGGAGAAATCACAATCCATCTCAAAGACCAGATCATAGCTCTTTTCCAAAGCGAATTTAAACCCGGCGATATATGCTGTTCCCAAACCGCCCTTGTTCCGGCGGTGTAGCACCCAGATCCGATCATTCTCTTTTGCCATCCGGTCCGCTATTGCACCGGTTCCGTCCGGGGAACCGTCATCCACCACCAAAACCTGAATGGACGGATCTTGTTCCAAGACCTGGGGAACGATTCTCTCTATGTTTTCCCGCTCGTTGTAAGTTGGGATTATGACCAGTGTCTTCATATCGGTTTTGTCGTTCCTGTTGCCGGAGCATTCGTTTTGGTTAGGTAACCTTTAACTGCATAAAATATTAATATAGCCAACATAAACAAGCATGTCAATAAAGTCCAGGCTTTGGCGATATTATAATTTTTGGAATCGTAAACTAATCGTAGCGTGTGTCTTCCTTTATTCATATAAATAGCCCGGAAAAGATAGTCCGCTTTGTAAATTTTGGCCTCCTGGCCGTCTACATATGCTTTCCAGGCGGGATAATAATTCTCGCTTAAAACCAAAAAACCGTCCTTCTGCATCTCCACTTCCAAGTTGAAACGGTTTATCTTATCATCAGACACCCTAGCGGGGGTTAACGGTTTGGATGCTGTAGTCAAAGTGTCGGAGGGCATTTTCGGAGGAGTCTCGTCCAAAAGGATTTTCTCCCGGGCGTCGAAATCCGGCTGCTTCAATACTTCCAGTATCCGGCTCTGATCTTTTACCAACTGCCAGTTATAGACCGGAAATCCCCGGGGAAGATAATTGAGGTTCTGATAGACGTAAATACCTTCCGCTTCATACACCTGTTGAGCCCAGGGAGTTTTCAGGATCTGGGAGCTGAGGAGGTACTTGATGTTCAACAGATTTATGAAATTGGGATAGGTTAGGTTGGGGCTATTTTGATGGCGTCCCACGAATTCATCATAGATACGCAGATGATTCCCGTGCATGGCAGTCAAAGATACCTCCTCTATCCCGAACATGGCCAGATAATTGTCCGGATAGCTTTGAGGAAGAAGGAAAACCCGGAACGGTTCTTCCTTTTGCCTGGCTTGGAGAAAATCGACCACCGGCGTTTTGCGGAAAAATTGCTCCGGGTCCACCGTGATGATAAAGCGGGAATCTACCCGGAAAAGGTCGACCAGTGCGATTAGGGACAAACCCCCTATCAATATGCTGGTTCTTACCCCCCCTTTGATATAAAGGCGCAATATGCCATATCCCAGCCACAGAAGAAAAGTGGAGATCCACAAGCCGGTGATCACCCGCGGGATATTCTGTTCCATGGTCGCTCTCTTGGCGGAATCGATTCCGCTGTAAAGCAGGGCAATCCAGATGTCGAAGAAAGTTCCTCGCAATAAAGATACCAGAATAGCCAAACCGGAATATGCGATCACCAGGATGAAAGCTGTCTTGAGAAACCTTTTGGCTTCGGGTAAATTCTCCTTCAGCTTGAGAGAATTATCCAGACCCAGCATGGCGATCACCACCGCGGCGAAACAGAAGAGGAAATTTATCATACCGGGTCCCCGGAAGCTTTTAACCCCGGGAACTAAATAATAGAATAACCGGAAGAAAGGAGTGGTCCCCCCCAAGGCGTAAACGAAGGCTAAAATACCTAACCCGGTAAAAAACCAGATCAAACTGGTTCTACGATATATAATGGTAACCACCGCCAGGAAAAGAGCCAGAAGGCCGATGTACTCGCTGTTTAATTTGAAAGGATTACGGCCCCAGTAGAAATTCCCCTGGGTGTGGATATTGTCCCCGGAAAACTCCGGAACGATCTCCGATGCCGCCTCCTCCATATGCATGGACCAGGAACTGGCGTAATCATACCCGGTCTGGGCTTCGGTGTGCATGGTCCGCATGGAGTAGTTCTTCAGGTAATTATATGGGGAGAGGAGCTGGATCATGGAGATGGAGACACCGAGGATGATGGCGACGATAAAATAAACTATATATTTGATTATCTTCCTGTTTACTTCCCGACGGATGTTCCACAAGTGATACAAAAAGTACAAGCCCAAACCCCAGGCGGCGAAGTAGGTCATCTGCATATGGGCGGTGAAAACCAAAAGCGCAAAGGATAAACTAAAGAGAAGGAAATAAAGAAAACGTCCGGTCTTGCAAGCTTTGTGAAGGAGCATGAAAGCTAAAGGAAGAAGTGCATATACGTACATCTTTCCATCGTGTCCCGGATAAACCAGGGAGACCAAGCAGGGGGAGAACATATAGAGCAGACCCCCCAAGAAGGATATCTCCCTCCTCAAGTTCAACCCTCGCAAGAAATAAAACATGAAGACCCCGGCTAAGAAGACATGCAGTACCAGTTTCAAGCCCAGAGCGTAGGTGACCTTGATGAAAAACTGCAGAATCGCCACGGGGTAGAATATATCGCCGTGCATGGCGTCCACAAACGGCATCCCCCCGTGAATGTAAGGCTCCCACAGCGGCATGGTGTGATAGGTTCTCCAGAAGTCGGCATAGAAACTGCGGAAGAAGACTCCCGCCCCCATGGTATCGGTTCCGTAAAGCATCTTACCGGAGAAGATAAACCCGGCGAACAGAATGATGGTCAGAATAAAGTACGTCCCGATCGGAAGATACCGCCAGTACCTTTCTTCTTTTTGGGGAGAGAATAATTTGACTTTCGGCTTTTCTGTTTTCTTTTCCTTTTTCATTTTTACTTTTTATCTGGGGCTGGATTTAAATCAATGGGTTTAAAGGTTACTTCCCTAAGATGAACTTAAGGTTGCGCTTTTTCTTTGACTTTTATATCCT
>JBDROD010000094.1:0-11444 GCA_043810415.1 Candidatus Zixiibacteriota bacterium
GGATGCTTATCTTCGCATATACGCATCGCCGGCAAAGGATTCATGTTTTAATCAGCCAGCATCGGGACGGGGAATACATCGCCCGGATCATCCACCGGCTGGGATTCGTCTCGGTGAGGGGGTCCACCACCCGGGGCGGTCCCAAAGCCATCTTTGAGATATGTGAAAAGATCTTCTCCGGATACGACGTTGCCATCTCTCCGGACGGACCCAAAGGTCCCGGATTTGAGGTCCATCCCGGAATTCTTTACATCGCCCAGAGAAGCCAGATGCCCATCCTCCCCATCACCAACTCTGCCCAGCGGCGCTGGAACCTGTCCAGCTGGGATAAATTCTTGATTCCCCAACCGTTTTCTAAAACAGTGATCATGCTAGGGAATCCGATATATGTCCCGGTCGAAGCAACACCGGAAGAACTGGAGGAGAAGAGAAAGGAATTGGAGAGCGGGCTTTTGGGGTTAACCCGAATGGCTGACGACTATTTTTCAAAATGAATCGAACACCATCTCAAAATCAGGAACAAATTTCCCCGGAATCCGAAACATAACAATGTTCACCGCATACAATCTTCTATTAAATCTCGCTTTTATCCTTTCTTTCCCCTATCTGCTGCTCAGAGCGGCATGGGGCAAGCACGGGATCAAAGAGAGAATGGGATTTCTGTCCCAAGACAAATTGGAAAAAATCTCTTCAAAGAGAGTTATCTGGCTCCACGCTGCCTCGGTGGGAGAGATCAAGGCTCTCTCCACCATCATCCCCCAAATCAGGAAAGATCATCCCGAATATGCTTTGGTGGTATCCACCATCACTAAGTCCGGCAAAAAAGAGGCGGAGAGGACGCTGAAAGAGATCGAGTTCGTTTTCCTTTTACCCGTAGATTTGAAAAGATTCGTAGGGAGGGCTTTGAATAAAATCCAACCCAAGGCTTTGATCCTGGTGGAAACCGAGCTTTGGCCCAATCTGATAAGAGAAACGAAAAAACGGGGATGCCTTATAGCCATGATAAATGGAAGGATCTCCCATCGCTCCTTTAAAAGATATCTGGCGGTAAGAAGCCTTTTTAGACAGACGCTTTGCTGCTTCGATCTTTTGTGCGTTCAATCGGAGGAATATAAAGATAGGTTGATCCGATTGGGAGCTTGCCCGGATAAAACCAGGGTGACGGGGAATTTGAAATACGACCGCCTGCTTTATGCCAGCAAGAGCTCCGGCAAAGATCAACTCAAGAGGAAACTGGGCATAGCGGATAAATACCTGGTGATCATCGGGGGAAGCATCCGGTCGGGAGAGGAACAGATCTTGCTGCGGGTTTTTACAAAATTAAAGTCCGAAAGAGACAACTTGCTTTTCATACTTGCCCCCCGACACTTGGACAAACTCAACGAAGTGGAAAGAGTCCTTTCCGGGATGAAATTGAGTTTCGTTCGAAGAAGCAAGCTAGACGGGAATATCCGGTCGGATCAACCGGAGGTGATCCTTTTAGATACCATGGGGGAGCTCTCTGGACTCTATGCTTTGGCGGACGTGGCATTTGTCGGGGGAAGTCTGGTGCCGGTAGGCGGGCATAATCTATTGGAACCGGCCATTTACGGGGTGCCGGTCGCCTTTGGTCCCTATACGGACCATTTCAAAGAGGAAGCCAAGATATTGATAGAATCGGGAGGAGGGATACAAGTCAAAAGCGAGGAGGAACTGACCCTAAAATTATCCAGCTTGATTGCAGATACGGAGAAGAGAGTAAGGTTGGGGCAGAGCGCTAAAACAGCCATCTGGAAAGAGACCGGGGTATCGAAGAGGACGACCGATTTGATTTTTTCGTTTCTGGAGAATCAATAAAAACCTCTCCCCCTTAGTCCCCCTCTCCACATAGTGGAGAGGGGGAAATCGAAAATCCGCAGGATAGGGAGTGAGGTTTATAAAATAACTTCGGTGAATACAAGCTAAACAAAGATCAAGGTTGCCTGTATTCCATAAAAGCGGTCAGTGGCATGAACCATACAGTTCATACCGGAGTAAATGGAGGTCAGTTATTGTGTGGTTTCTTTTGTTTTTATCACGATTGTATGGTTTTGCCTTGTCCATGCGATTGCTGCTTTATCGTTCCGGAATATTCAGACCAAGTAAACTGAAGGTAAAAGTAATCAGTGTGGGAAACGTTACCGCAGGCGGCACCGGAAAAACCCCCCTGGTAATTTACCTGGCGGAAAAGCTGAAAGAAAATGGCAAAAAAGTGGCGATACTCACCCGGGGATATAAGCGAAAAAACAAAAAGATGGTGGTTCTCAATGAAGAGACTAAAGGGAAAATCAGCTGGGAGGATGTGGGGGATGAGCCATTCTTGATGTCCCGAAGGCTTGGAGGCGTTCCCATCATCGTGACCAAACACCGGGTTATCTCCGGATCATATGCAGTCGAGAGATATGACCCGGACGTTCTGATCTTGGATGACGGATTCCAGCATTTGAAACTTCAAAGGGATTTAGATATGGTGTTGATCGACTCCACCAATCCGTGGGGGAATGGAAGACTTCTCCCGGCGGGAATATTGAGGGAACCTCTCTCCTCCCTGAGAAGAGCGGACATTTTTATTTTGACAAAAACAAATCAGGTATCAGATTTAGCAGAAACAATAAACACTCTGAGAAAATACAATCCGCAAGCTCCGATGGTGGAGTCCATTTACCGGTTACGCTCGGTGGAAAATTTGTCCGACCATTCATCCGTTGACACTGCCAAATTGGAAAACAAGAAAGCCTTGGCTTTCTCCGGCATAGGGAATCCTACATCATTTGAAAACAGTCTGAGGCAACTGAAAATCAATGTCTTGAAACATAGAATATTTGCCGACCATTTCGCTTATCGCCGGAAAGACGTTTTATCTCTTTTAGAAGAAGCCAAAAATCTCGGAACGGATTTTATCGCCACCACAGAGAAGGACTCCGTGCGTATACCTATGGTAAACCACGAGGAGGTTCCCATCTACATGTTCAAAATAGATTTACATATAACCGGCGGTGAGGAAATGGTATTTAAAAAAATCGAAGGGATGATATAAATGGAGATAAAGACGGATTTTCTGGTGATCGGATCGGGGATCGGAGGACTCACCTTTGCCCTGAAGGTTTGCGAGCTGGGGAACGTGGTTATCGTCACCAAGAAACAGGATTCCGAGTCCAATACCAATTATGCCCAGGGGGGGATCGCCTCGGTTTTATCCCGGGATGATTCCTTCAAGCTGCATATTGAGGATACGCTGAAAGCCGGATGCGGTTTATGCAACCCCGAGGTGGTGAGGAAGGTGGTGGAGGCGGGTCCGGGATGCATTCAGGAGTTGATAAAAACGGGGGTACAGTTTACTCACCAGAAAGGCAAAGAGGATCAGTTCGATCTGGGATTGGAAGGGGGCCATTCCAGAAACCGGGTGGTGCATGCTGCCGATCTCACCGGCAGGGAGGTGGAGAACTCTCTTTTGAATGCGGTTAAATCCAAACCCAACGTAAAAATCCTGGAAGACCATCAGGTCATCGATCTGATCACCCAGCATCATCTCAAAGAACAAAAGCAGAAGCCGGACGAAAAAATCCAGTGCTGGGGAGCCTACGTCCTGGACAACGACCACAATCAAGTTGTCACCTGTCTGTCCAAAATCACCTTACTTGCTACCGGAGGGACAGGAAGGGTTTACGTTCACACCACCAACCCCTCCATCGCCACCGGAGACGGGCTGGCTATGGCTTACCGGGCCGGGGCACAAGTGGCTAATCTGGAATTTATCCAGTTTCATCCCACCGCTCTTTATCATGAAAAGTCGGACTCCTTTTTGATCTCCGAGGCGGTCCGGGGTGAGGGGGGGATACTCAGGCTTCAAAACGGGGAAGCCTTTATGGAGAGATATCATCCTAAAAAGGAACTGGCACCCCGGGACGTGGTGGCGCGGGCCATCGATTTCGAGCTGAAAAAACGGGGGGACCCGTGCGTTTATCTGGATATCACCCATCTGGATCAAAAATTCATCAAGCTGAGATTTCCAAATATATATGGAAAGTGTCTTTCCCTGGGTCTGGACATAACCAGAGACTGGATTCCGGTCGTTCCCGCTGCCCATTATATCTGCGGTGGAGTGGTAACGGGTTCCGAAGGTAAAACCGGCATAGAGAACCTGTTCGCCTGCGGGGAGGTAACCTGCACCGGCATGCACGGAGCCAACCGGCTGGCGTCCAACTCGCTTTTGGAGGCGGTGGCTTTTGCCCACTTCTCTGCCGACAGCGCGAAAAGGAGATTCTCCTCCTTAAAGGATTTCACCTTTCCCTCCATTCCCCCCTGGAGCTTAGAGGGGGTTTTTGACCAGCAGGAATGGGTGATCATCTCCCACAACCGGGAGTGGATCCAGAAATTCATGTGGGATTACGTGGGGATAGTCCGCTCGGACCGCCGGCTTTCGCAGGCTCAGAAAAGAATCGCCATTTTATTGGATGAGATCACCGATTTCTATAAAATCAATCCCGTCACCTATGACGTGATCGAGCTGAGAAACGTCGCCACCGTAGCTAAGCTGATCATCGAGTGTGCTCTGATAAGAAAAGAGAGCCGAGGGTTGCATTATAATGTGGATCATCCCAAAACCGACGATGAAAACTGGTTAAAGGACACGATACTGAAGTCGGAGGAAGCTTGAGAAGATGAAACGAGACGAGACCATAATCATTCTGGACTTCGGGTCACAATACACTCAGCTGATCGCCCGGCGCATCCGCGAGAATAAAGTGTTCTGTGAAATCCTCCCCTTCAACCAGCCGGTGGAAACCTACCGGGAGAAGAATTTAAAGGGAATAGTCCTTTCCGGCGGACCCTCCAGCGTGTTCGACCCGGGTGCCCCTTTTTGCGGTAAGGAGGTCTTCGAACTGGGCGTTCCGGTTTTGGGAATCTGCTACGGATTGCAGCTTTTAGGGAAGCTGTTTGACGGGAAAGTGGAGAGATCACAGAAACGGGAATACGGCCAAGCCGTCATCCAGATAGACCGACCGGAAAACCTGTTTTTTGGGGTTAAGGATAATACCGTGGTATGGATGAGTCACGGCGATCACCTGTCGCAATTACCTTCCGGATACGAGGTTCTGGCTCACACGGAAAACATCGCTTATGCCGGAATCGGAAACCGGGAAAAGAGTATTTTTGGACTGCAGTTCCACCCGGAGGTGGCTCACACCGAAGAGGGTAAAAAGATTTTGCAGAATTTTCTCTTTAGGATCTGCCGGTGCAGCGGAAGCTGGACCACCGAGTCTTTCATTGAGACAACCATCCAGCTAATAAGGGAACAGGTAAAGGACTGCCATGTGGTCCTGGGACTATCCGGGGGGGTGGATTCGTCCGTCTGCGCCATCTTGGTGAACAGAGCCATCGGCAAACAGCTGCATTGCATCTTCGTGGACAACGGACTTTTGAGAAAGAATGAAGTGTCGGAGGTGATCTCGGCATTTAAAGATTTCGATTTGAACTTAATTCCGGTGAATGCTTCCGAAAGGTTTTTAGCTGAGCTTCAAGGGGTAGTCGATCCCGAGGAAAAGAGGAAAATCATAGGGAGAGTCTTCATTCGGGTATTTGAGGAGGAAGCGGAAAAGATCAAAGGGGTTGAATTTTTGGCTCAGGGCACTTTATATCCTGACGTGATCGAGAGCACCTCCTTCAAGGGACCTTCTGCCACCATCAAATCCCATCACAACGTGGGCGGATTGCCGGAGGAGATGAATCTGAAATTGATCGAGCCGCTAAGAGAGCTTTTCAAGGATGAGGTAAGAGAGCTGGGGAGGAAGCTGAATCTGCCGGAGATCATCATCGGCCGCCATCCCTTTCCCGGACCCGGTCTGGCGGTCAGAATCCTGGGAGAGGTGACCAAAGAGAGGTTATCCGTGTTGCGAGAGGCGGATTATATTTACATCTCCGAGCTTAAAGGAACAAACCTGTATAACGACGTCTGGCAGGCGTTCTGCGTGCTTTTGCCGGTGCAGAGCGTGGGGGTGATGGGGGATGAGAGGACTTATGAGAACGTTATCGCCTTACGTGCCGTGACCTCGGTGGACGGTATGACGGCAGACTGGGCTCATCTGCCGGCGGAGGTGTTGGGAAGGATCTCCAATCGAATCATCAATCAAGTAAAAGGGGTCAACCGGGTGGTATACGACATCTCCTCCAAACCTCCCGCCACCATTGAGTGGGAATAATCAAATCGGAGTGTTCACCTTTAGGTGAACCACGAAATCGCTTTATGTAACCGGAACGGTTGGTCAAGCTGAAGCTTGACTCTCCAAAAGAAAATCAAACTCTTTTTCCGATCATTATTTTCATGCGTTCAACCCAGGATAAAAAAGAATCCCCCTCCGGCAGGCACGATTCTGTCTACTTATATGTAATTCTTTTTGCTATCGCCTTTCTCCCCCGGTTGATTTACCTGCTCTCCATTTCCCACAATCCTTTTTTCCATTTTCCGGTCATCGACGGCCAGACTTACGACGACTGGGCGAGGGAAATAGCCAAAGGTCACTGGATAGGCGATAAGGTCTTCTGGCAGGTGCCGCTTTATCCCTATTTCCTGGGAATAATTTACTCCATATTCGGGCATGATCTTTTTCTGGCCAGATTCATCCAGATTCTGCTGGGCTCGATCAACTGCCTGCTTCTTTACCGGATAACCAAGATGGCTTTTCACTCCAAGGTTGCCTGGATAGCTTTTTTCATCGCTACCTTTTACGGTCCTTTTCTGTTTTTCGATGCCGAGCTTTTGAATCCAGTGCTGATCATCTTTCTCAATCTGTGTTTAATCTTGATCTTATTCTCCTTCTCCCGTTCCCTCAAGCAGAACCGGCTCTTTTTAGCCGGGATCATACTGGGTCTCTCGTCCATCACCCACGGTCTGGTGGTGGTCTTTCTCCCCTTTGCCCTTATTTGGACTGTCTTTTTCTTACTTAAGAAAAAGTTCCCGACGGGGAAGATATTGAAATATTCCCTCAGCCTGTTGATCGGTTTTCTTCTGATCATCTCGATCACCGCAGTCCGGAATCTGCTGGCTGGAAAGGATTTTGTGTGGATCTCCTCCAATTCGGGGATAAATTTCTTTATCGGCAACAATCCGGATTACGACCATACCACCGCCATTCGTCCGGGGATAGAGTGGGAGGAGCTGATCCAGCGCCCGTTGCAGCACGGTTTCGTGAAACCATCGGAGAGATCGGATTATTTTTGGAGAGAATCTTTTTCCTACATCACCCACCAGCCATTTTCCTATCTGGAGCTACTCTTCAGGAAGTTCCTTCTGCTCACGGACGGGTTCGAGATAAAAAGAAATCAGGACATGTATCTTTTCCGGAACTATTCATTTATCTTGACATTCTTACTCTGGAAGTGGGTGACATATTTCCCTTTGGGGCTCGTCCTTCCCTTGAGTTTTGTGGGGATGATCATCTTCCTGAAGGACCGGTTGCGAGCGGAAACTAAAGACCCCAAACCGCTTCTGGTTCTTTATTTCGTACTTTCCCAGATTCTGGCCCTGTTATTCTTCTTTATCTGCGACCGGTACCGAATCCCGCTGGTTCCGTTTTTGATAATCTTTGCCGGCCTTGCCATTTACCGGTTATACCGGATGATGAAATCGAAACAATCCAGAGAGTATTTGATTTTACTTCCGCTACTATTTCTTTTCATTTTAATATCCAACTTTCACCGGCATCCCGTTACGGCCAAGGACCGGGCGGAGGAACACTATAACCTGGGAACGGTGCTGGCCAGACAACTCCAACTCGATCCGGCGGAAAGAGAGTATAGACAGACCCTGACTTTTGAACCGAATCATCTGATGGCTCATTTCAACTTAGCTCTCCTTTACCAAAAGGAGAACAGGATGAAGGAGGCCGAGGAGGAGTACCAACAGACGATACAAATTTTCCCCCAGGCTGCTTTGGCATACAATAACTTAGGTTTGATATACGAGGGGAGGGGCGACCTGCCAAAAGCCATGGAACTATACGAGGAAGCTTCCCGTCTTCACCCGCTTTTGCCCGATCCTCTGTACAATCTGGGAAACCAGTATGCGCAAGAGGGGAAATATCCGCAAGCCAAGGAGATGCTGGACTCGTGCATAAAGGTCGACCCGAATTACTACAAAGCGTACAACGGTCTGGGTGATTATTATTATAAAAGCGGGGATATCGATAGGGCCATCGGATTATTTCAAAAGGCGCTGGCTTTACATACGGATTACGAGGTGGCGCATAACAATCTGGGGACCGCTTACATCCGGAAAGGGATGAAACAGATGGCATTCGAGGAATTTCAGAAAGCCATCGACATCAATCCGAACTATGGTTCTGCCCGCCTGAATCTGGGGAACTACTACCTGGAGATGCAGCAGGTGCCCAATGCCATCGATCAATACAAACGCGCGGTGGAGCTATTGCCTCACAGCAGTAAAACGCATTACCATCTTGCCGTGGCTTACCTGATGGCGGGCTTCGAGAACGATGCTATAGCCGAACTGGACACGGCCCTATCCATCGACACCTCCTTTGTGCAGGCGAAGGATTTGATGGAGAGAATAAAGAAAAAATAAGATGGTTTAACCGACTTCTAACCCCCTACAGTCCCCCTTCCTACGGATCTTCGATGTCAGGGGGGACACAAACACTTCCCTTCCGGATAAGGGAGGATTGGGGTAGGTTCTTAACCATTCCATTTGCTTGGATTTCAACGCACACTGAAATGTGCGGCTACAAAATCCAAACCTCTCCCCCTTAGTCCCCTTCAGGGTGAATCCATTCAGGGTGAACCCATATCCGCATTGAGGGTGTGGCATAATGCCATTCTAAGGCGTTAACTGAAGAATCTTGTTTTCACAACCCATCGATATCATTAGATTCTTCGTTTCGCCATGCACCATTCGGTGCATGGCTTCTCTCAGAATGACAATGGTGTGTTCTTATGGGTTATGACACAGTCACATTATGGGGAGGGGGATTTAGGAGGGGAGGTATATCCGATCATTGACTTTTTCCTTCCATTATATTAATTTCCCAAGGCAAATGAATCGAAACATCAAGGAGACGATTATGCTAAAACATTTCAAAGGGAAATCCTGGGTGACCGGTGACGACATCGATACCGACCAGATTTATCACGGACAATATCTCCCCTTGACCGATCCCCAGGAGATGGCCAAACACGCCATGGAGTTTGTTCCGGGGATGGAGAACTTTGCCAAAGAGGTCAAGCCGGGGGACATAGTGGTGGCGGGAAAAAACTTCGGCTGCGGCTCCTCGCGTGAGCATGCCGTTGTCTGTCTGAAAGAGAACGGGGTAAGCTGTGTGGTAGCGGATTCCTTTGCCCGGATATTTTACCGGAATGCCATAGATTTGGGCTTTCCACTTCTTGAATGCCCGGGGATTTCCAAAATGGTGAAGACCGGAGACGAAATCGAAGTAGATTTAGTATCAGGTGAAGTAATCAATCACTCTAACGGACAAAGATTGAAAGGGCATCCCATATCCGGTCTGGAGCTGGAGATTACTGAAAAGGGAGGGCTACTGAATTATTTAAAAGGATAAATGAGTTGTAGTGTCCTACTGCTGCGGTTTATTCTATGAAGTAGCAGAGCAAAGAACCGAGGACAAAACGAGCTTGACGGAATTTTCGACATGATTTAAGAAGACATATGAGTAAACTCAAATTCATCTTAGGATTTCCGACATTACTTGCTATAATCCTTATTTTCTCCTGTAATTCCTATCAAGGTCCGGTTTCCGATCATTTTGACGGTTCACACTTTTTTAATAGGGAACCGGATAATGCTTTTTTTGATCACATAAAATGGCTATGGCAGATGAAAACTGTGGCTTGGCCGGATTGGATAAATGATCCTCCTCAACCTCCACCCATCACACGTGCAAAAGAAGGTGAGCTGCGAGTAACCTACATCAATCAATCCACTGTTTTGATACAGATGGACGGAATCAATATATTAACCGATCCGATTTGGTCAAAAAGCCCCAGCCCTATATCTTGGTTGGGTCCAAAAAGAGTCCGCGCTCCGGGGGTGAAGATGGAGGATTTGCCGGAAATCGACATCATCCTGATAAGTCATGATCACCGGGATCATCTGGATCTCCCCACACTAAAACAACTCCTCAAGAAACATTATCCCGTTATCCTGGTCGGATTGGGGGTAAAACGAGAATTGGAATCTTTGAAATATGAGAATATCATTGAGTTGGACTGGTGGGAGGAACATACTTATTCCGCAGATACGAAAATCACATTTGTCCCCGCACGTCACGGTTCCGGGAGGGGACTGTTTGACGGCAATAAAACCTTATGGGGAGGATTTGTCATCGAA
Organism: Candidatus Zixiibacteriota bacterium; assembly: GCA_043810415.1. GTDB lineage: Bacteria > Zixibacteria > MSB-5A5 > MSB-5A5 > SM1-73 > CAIVRH01. The sequence continues at coordinate 10,379 of JBDROD010000094.1, forward strand.
GGTCCGGCTGGAAGATTGCTTGTCATGGGAGACACCGCCTGGGGCGGATTTCTGCAAAAGATCAAAGAACGGTATAATCATTTTCGTTTGGCCATTTTGCCGATAGGGAATTATGAAAGAAGATGGTTCATGCAGAGCCAGCACTTGAATCCAGATGATGCGGTAATGGTTCATAAGATGCTGAATGTTGACCAGAGTGTGGGAATACATTTCGGAACTTTCAAGGAACACGCAGAACAAAACATCGATGCTCACGTAAAAGATCTGAAAACGGCAATGGAAAAGTATAAAGTACCGGAAGAGAAATTTTGGATTTTAAAATTCGGTGAAGGAAGAGATGTCCGTAGAGGCAATCCCCCGCCGATGGCGGGATCTTAGACATGAATTGCTCCTAAAAAGCCACACACGTTAAATGAATGTTCATACATGTGGATGTTTCCATAGAAGGAGATCGTAATAATGAAGATAACAATATTTAACGGAAGTCCGAGAGCGGAGCGGGGGAATACCCACCTTATGGCTGCAGAATTTCTAAAAGGCGCAAAAGAAGCCGGCGCGGAGGTGGAAAACATCTTTCTTGCCGGGAAAGAGATAAATCCGTGCAAGGCATGCTATAGCTGTTGGATGGATACCCCGGGTGATTGCACCACACAGGATGATATGGATGAATTGTTCCAGAAAGTCATTTCATCCGACGTTCTTGGCTTTGCCACACCTTTGTACGTGGATAACGTTTCCGGGATGATGAAGAACTTTATGGACCGGCTCATACCTCTGGCTGATCCCCATTTTGATAAAGACGAAAACGGGGAGAGCAAGCATCTTAGAAAATATGACAAGCCAAACAAAATCATCGCCATCTCCAGCTGTGGTTTTCCGGAGCAGAGCCATTTTGAGGTACTGCGGGTTTTGTTTCGAAGGATTGCCAGAAACTTAAGCTGTGAGCTGGCCGCTGAGATTTACCGCGGCGGAGGTGGGATTTTACAAAGCCGTGATCCTTCTTTCCAACCATATCTTGAAAGCTACAAGCAACTTTTACGAGCAGCCGGAAAAGAAGTTGTTACAC
>JBDROD010000095.1:0-4310 GCA_043810415.1 Candidatus Zixiibacteriota bacterium
ACCGGTTTGATTTCGAAGATATTCTGCATAAACACCTTTAATGGATTTTATTATCTCAACTTATAGAAGTTTGATGAATTCTCAACCTACCTGCTTCAATTCCTCACCTGAGTGGTAATGAAAACGCTTTTCTGTAGCAGCTTCTCCGTTACTTTGGTAATCTGATTGACCTCGCTTTTTATTTCCCTTAATCCCCGCTTAAATTGGGCATTGAGTTCCTTTTGACGCTGTAGAGCGGATTTATCCGCCGGATGAGGTGAAAAACTGTTTAGCATAAACTCTGCATTCCCCGCTATGCTGCTAAGCGGGGTTTTTATCTTCTCATTCAGATTCTCCAGAAATTGATTTGTGGGAATCGCAGTCTGCAGCTGGCTGATTTTCTCCAGAAGTTCTCTGTTCTCTTCTTTAACCTGGTTCAGTTCTCTTTCCAGCCTCTGGGTTCCCGAATAGTAAAACATCCTCTCCAAGCTCAAGGTCACCGGCAGGGAGGCCAAGGTTAGAAACTTAACGTCTTCGGGGTCGAAAGCATATGCCTTGATGTGTCCAAAATTCATCACCCCAAAAAGCTCTCCATTCAACAGGCAGGGGATGGTAAGAAAAGAACGTATTCCGTCCCCTCCCTTCTTTCGTCGTAAATTGGAAAGAAGGACGGGTCTTTTCTCGCCTGCCACCCAGGCAGACAATCCGGGACCGGCATCGAAACGAATGCTTTCGATCAAGTCAACTCTTCCCCCTATGGAAGCTATCTCCTCCATCTGTTGTTTTTTCTTGTTCAAAAGGAAGAGGCTGGCTCGGCTGAATTCCACCGCCTTACCGATCAGATTCAAAATCCTTTCAAAGGATTGGCTTTCCCCGGCGGGCTGACCCAACATCCTGCAAATACCCGTTAATACTTCCAGGCTGGCTTTTAAGGTGTCCCTGCTTGTTTCTGTCTGTCTCAATGATTTTACACGGAGTCTTTCGGTCCGGGAAGTTTTTCCTCTTTTGCCTCTGGTTTTCTTCATGTGGATTTGCCCCCTACTTGTTAAGGTTTTCAGGTCCGGAAAACTTTCTTAAAATTGCCTCCTGTCGATCATTCTGGGTAATTCAAGACTCCTTGTATTGAATGGCTATCAACCATAAGATATTCGAGGTTCGTTTATGCTTTCCTGCTTCGAAACCTCGTTATGTCCTCTCAGTAATTCCTTTTGATTGCCAGATCGGACATGCGCAGATAGCTGGTGATGATCTCCCGTAGCTTGTGGTTGAAACTGGCTACCTTCATGGGGAGGTCTTTTATCTGCTCCGGGGAGGTAAGCTTTTCCAATTCCTCCTTTTGGCTAAATTCGACTCCGATCAAAAAGTCTCCCTCTTCCGACGTCTCCACCCTTTTGATCTTCCCCAATACCCCTTCCAGTATGACCAACTTGTTCAAGTTCAAAGTCAGTAATATGTAACCGCCGCTGGATACCGGTCGGTCGCAGGAAAGGAGCACCCCTCCCTCACTCAGATTGAGGATCTCCGCCAGGATCGCCCCTTTAGCCAGTCTCAGCTTCCCTCTTTTGCAGGTCAGAACCCGAAACTGGATCGGGGAATTGATATCAATGCGCAGATACTGTCGGCCGGATGATTGGAGCAGTGGAAACGGGGTTTGCTTCAATGCCGAAGCGATAATCGATTCTTTTGCCGGATGGGATTTAAGTCTTAAATCCAGATGCTTTGTATCGGTCAAAATTTTACCTCCTTTCGACTCACCTGAGTTTTGTTTTGTACAACCGGAATTTTCACCATGATTTTGCCTTCTTTGCCTGTCATATTTTCGAACCGCAGATTTCGATCGAATTTTTCAAGTATCTTTATCGCCTGGTTTAATCTGGTATAATCACCAGATTCTTTCCCGCCCGGTGATTTCTCTTGATCGCTTTTCTTCCCTGCCCAGTCGACGCTCAAACAGAAGAATTCTTCTTCCCGGAAAGTCTGTATCAGGATATTCCCCCCCCCAGGCAAATTATCCCTTATGCCCCAGAATAAGCTCAAGAATGCCAGTTCCAATTCCTCCGGTTCACCGTAAACCGAGGGAAGATCGCCACCGCTCTTCAGCTCCAATTCTATCCCGGATGATCCCAGGATGTATTGAAGCAGACTTAGATTGCTTTCCAGGATCCGGTGGAGATTCACCTCCTTGGCGGGTACAGAAATATTTTTCTTGGAACCTCTATTGACTGGAACCCGGCTACTGACGGAGTGTCTGTGTAGAAAATCGGAAAAGTTCTTCAAAGTGCCGTTTATCCGATTGGCGTTATTCTCGATCGCCTCCCATATATGATTTTGGCTGGTCCCTTCTTTCGATTTGTTAAGATTCATTCTGGCGATCTGAGCCCGGCCGAGAATTATCTGCATGGAGTTGTTAACTTCGTGTACCATGGCTCTGGATAACTGTGACAGGGAGAAAAGCTTTTCTTTCTCCAACCAGGACCTGTTTTCTCCTTTCGGAGAGAGGCAGGTATCGTGCCCATAGGCATTCTCCAGGCAGATGTTTATCATGTCCGCCCCCCACACGAGCAATTCCTTGCCGGAATCGGGCGGTACAGACTTCTCCTTATCAAAATGCATCGCCCAGAACCCGCCTTTTCCGTCAGAGAGAGAGAGCGGAACGATCAAAATGTTCCCCCTCTCTGCAGGGAAATTAATCCTTTTTTTTCTGTTAATCGCCTGGTGGATATTGCCGCAGGTATATTGAGATTTTACCTCATTATCAAAGTCTCTTGCGGATTGGTTTGTCTCGAAGTGATAAGATGACGCCACCTCTTCGAATCCCCCATCCGGATCGACCGGACCGGAAGCGTCCCCCCGAAGCAAAAACACACCCCAATTATGCCAGTTTAATATCGGTTTCAATCCATCCATCAAAGAGGATAGCTGGTATACCAGATGAGAACAGGGAGACGTCTCGGAAGGAGAGATTTCGTATGCGGAAGCTTCTTCAACCGGAGTGTTTAAATCCGTTTGGTCTGTTGTATTTGAATCGATCAGCTGGAATAATTTCTGATTGACTTGCTCCAGCTCCTCCAGTTTGCCGGATAATGAGAGAAGCGTGCTGCGTAATTTATTTTGTTTGATCTCTAAAGATTCCTCCAGGTAAGTTTGATATTTAGATTGAGATTCCTCTCCCCTTTTTGATAAGCGGCTATCTATTTGAGTCGGGTCTACCTTGCTCTGATTTGCTGGCATCGATTCCTCCAGATCACGCAAAATGTTGAATGCTGTTCTATGTTACAGGGCGAATTTCTCCCGGATCAGGACCTTTAACTTCAAAACCGCCTTGGTATGTATTTGGGAAACCCGGGACTCGGAGATCTGCATCACTTCCCCGATCTCTTTTAAGGTCAGCTCCTCGTAGTAATACAACGCCACCACCAATCTCTCCTGCTCGGACAGCAAGCTGATAGCTTGAACCAGATACCCTCTAAGCTCCTCCTTCTCCATATCCCCCAAAACGTTCTGCACACCCAGATTTTCCAAAGTCTCCACCCGGGGGATCTGCCGGTTGTCTTCTTCTTTGTATATCAGCTCGTCCAGTGACAGCATGGTGGTGGATGAAACGTCATCCAGCATGGCGAATAGCTCGCTGGAAGATATATGTAGGGATTTTGCCAGCTCGTAATTGGATGGCGGACGGCCTAATTTGTTTTCCAGTTTGGTTATGGCTCTTTCGATCTCCCTCGATTTGGCACGGGTGGAACGGGGCACCCAGTCTAAGGAACGGAGTTCGTCTAAGATCGCTCCCCGGATTCTGGGGACTGCATAGGTTTCGAATTTCACCCCCCGGTTTGGGTCAAAATTGGATAAAGCCTCGATCAGTCCGATCACGCCGGTGCTTACCAGATCGGAAAGCTCCACCGACTTGGGAAATCCCATAGCCATTCTTCCGGCTACGCTTTTCACCAGTGGTAAGTATTCTTCCAAAAGTCTCTGTCGGGTCTGCGGATTATTGTCTTTTTTAAACGTCACCCAATCTTTTTGGACTGCCATTTAACGTCCCTCACTTTAAAAAGGTTAAACCCAACTGATACAAAAAGCGAAAGCGTTCCTATCCCTCAATTGGAATTGGTCTAAAAAAGGCGTATTTTGGGGTATCGTATTTATTATCGCCTTTTGCCGACCGGTTCTTTAATTTTTTTGGAAGAGTAATACAAAGTACTCTCTTGCGGGGGAAAGTGCAAAGAAACTGAAAGCATCGTTTTGAGAAGGACAGCATCGATACTTTGCCTGAGTAGGAAGAGTGCTTTTTAAATCTTTTCAAGAATGATCCTTTCAGTTCCTTTTCGCTT
>JBDROD010000096.1:0-4321 GCA_043810415.1 Candidatus Zixiibacteriota bacterium
TTGATCTTAGGATAATCTTGGGTAACAGGTAGATTTTCCTTTTGCCACCGGCTGAACCCACCGTCCAGAATGGATGCCTGCGGGTGTCCGATATAATCCAAAGCCCAGATCAGATAGGGGGCTTTGAAGTCGTTTTGTTCAGCGTAGATTATTATCTGAGTTTTCTCGTCAATCCCCATCTTACCCAACATTATGGCGGTAGCTTCAGGCGGCATGAGTTTAACCGGAACTCCCTCATCCGCCAAACGCAACGCTTCAGGATTCAAATAAACCGCTCCGGGGATATGAGCATGCCAATAGTCTTTAACATCCTGTCGGAGATCGATTATTCTAATATCCGCTTGAGTCAAATTAGCTTTTAACCAGGTAGTGCTTACCAGTTTGGAAGTGGTACTTTGAGCCATACAGGAAACTTCAATCATTACCATAAGAACAACGATAAGCATAAAAACTGGTTTCCGGCTTGAGGTTAGTCCCGGTTTCATTTTATTTTCTCCTCCATGAAAACTTGGTTGATTTCATTTTGGGGGGGCCGCATTCAAGATTGATCTGAATATATTCTTTTGAGGATGCCTAAGCTCAGAAGGGTGATCCATCTTGAAGGTTTCTCTTTTTGACCAAAGTCAAACTCGTACCATACCTGGTGGATGGATTCGGGAGTGAATTTTCCGTTATCATCCTGTTTGGAGAGAAGCAGATTCACTATTTTTGATTTTTGCAACTTCGTTTTGGCATATTCAAATTGTGATAACACGTCCAGATATTTTAATATTTTATAATCGGTAAACGGGTATTTCAACTTAGCCCAATCTGTTCCGATCTGGCTGTCGTGACCAGCATATTTGATTTTGTCCTGGTTTTTCCAGCAGTTAAACAGGAAATCGATTCCAGATTTAACGACCTGGTTATTTTCATATTTTGGATTCTGTGCCAAAGCACCCAGAACAAACGTGGTAGCTAAAGCGCAACTTGGTTCTTTTTCTCTTGGTCTCCCAATCAGTCCGGTATCCTTGCACCAAAATCCACCATCCAGCCGTTGTCGTTGAATGAGCCATTCATAAGATTTTTGTAATCTGCGGTCTTTTAGGAACCCCATTTTAGATAATGATTCAATAATGATACCACTGTGACAGTCACCGGGTTTTGTGGGCGGATCCCAGCCGAATCCATCAGATGCAAGTTGAGTGCTAAACACATATTCACATACTTTTGCAATCCTTTTATCATCACTTGTGAATCCAAAATCCGCCAACACCGGAAGTATCCAAAAAGTAGTGTCTTTCTTAGGCCACCAGGTGTGGATGTCTTTTGATATCCCCCAATACCCCTCTTGGTTTAACCTTTTGAAAATATTCTTGATAAGTGGATGATCACGGATTGATTCTTTAGCTCTTACAACCTCCTTGTTATTCTCGCTCATGCCCAAAAGATGAATCAGGGTCCGATAGATTACCCAAGGCTCACCTGTTAGTAACCATTCCAGTGTTCCTTCTTTTGGTAAATCTGCTCCCTCCTGTCTGTGAATTATCTTCATCTTTTGTGGCGGTTTATCAACAAAATCATGTTTTATGTATTCTGTTGAGTTTTGGTTATAACCCCATACATTTGATCCGGCGTAAGGATTTCCGGGAATCGCCCCCGCAGGGCAAGACGGGCTTCATAACACAAATGGCAGGCATCGGCATAGATTTCTTTGTGGGGAAGCCTATAGTGGCGTATCAGCTCCACCGGACTGCCCTTAAGCAATAATCCCGTGATGGGGTGCACATCCGGGTGGTAAACCTGACAAATTTCTTTCAATGTGGTACGAAATACATTGCCCAACGATATCCCCTGGCAAATATGTATTTCTCCGAAAGGATCTATGTGTACCCGCTCGGGCTGGCGCAGTTCCTCATACGGGCACTCCGTGAACTCGGTCCAGGGTCGCTGTATCGCTTGTGCAGCCAGCTTTTCTGTAGCTCGCCCACGATACAATACCTTGGATTCACCAACCGGAAGCTGGCCGGTCTGTGAAACCGATGTCGTTGCTTCAGGTTGTGCGATACTGATGATCCCGAGGGGTATGCCCAACTCTGATGCAGCGGAGTAAACGTTTTTTGCCTGTTGGCTGAATTTCTCGCTCCAGTGATACAAATCGCTGCTGATTGATAAATCTTGAATCGCTCCGGCCAAAGGTCTTAGCCATTCCAGGGCATCTTCCACTTCGGTAGCCCAGTAGCAGTTCGAGAGCACTCCAACTTGAAAGCCCTGTCGTACTGCCTCCTGTATTCCTCTAAGAAGTATGGGATAATAAAGAAATGGCTCACCACCCTCGAAGTAGATTCGTTCTACAGTGCCGAGTTCTTTGGCCTGCTGCAGAATCTTCTGAATATTCCGCAAAGTCATCGTGCCATTTTGCCATGGGCTGCCCCAGACAAAACAATGGTCACACTCCAGATCACACTGATAGGTTAGCAGAAAATGGAGACCTGAAAGCTTCATATCAATTCCTCGTTCGATACACTTATTAAGTAACAGATACTAAACATCATATTCAATGAACGATGGAGTGTGCGAGCTGCTCTAAAGTACGCATCTCGTAACAGGCTGATTCGCAATTGATTTGGGTGAAACTATAAAGTGTTACTTTAAGTAATTCAGCTCACAGGAACTTTTCAAACCTGTCTTTTTTCGCCTTACATATGGGGCACACCTCGGGCGGGCTTTCTCTGGCGCAAAGGTAACCGCAGACTTTGCATCTCCAAACAGGCAGAGAAAGCTCAGAGACCGGTTTTGGTTTCTGTTTTTCTTTTAGTCGTTTTTCTGCTGGTGGTCTACGCTCAGGAATCGAGCTGACCGTTTTTTCTCCTTTTAGAACTTCATCCGAGACATACAAAGCACAATAGCAAGCACTCCAATCGGTCAGATCAGGATCACGGTAATCGCAGGGACAGATAATGTCGAGATCTTCTTCCTTCGCCCCGGACGCTAATCGGCATGGGCAAGCCCAGTATCCGTACCTTTTCTGGTTAGTCAGAATACCGCGCAACAGGTCCCTGGTGAATTCAACGTCCGGATTAAGATGATATCCCGAAGCTTCTGCCTCGCGGTTCAATTTCTGGTATAGCTTTTCAATCTCCTCTTCAGGTACCTTTGCTTCCTTCATTTTCCAATTACCTCATTAAATTTTTGCTCGTCATACCCCACAATGCAAATCTTATCATTGATCACTATAGTGGGAAAGGAGCCACGCGGATTCCAGCGCATAACTTCTTTTCTGACTGATTCCTTCTCCGCATCTTCTACCAGATCAACGTCTACATAATGATATTCTATGCCCAGACTGTCAAACAACTTTTTGGTCTTTTTACACCATCCGCAGGTGCTCAAAGCATAAAGCATCACTTTACCTTTGTTCTTTCCAGCTACATGTTTTATATCCATAGAGGGACTCCATTTCGTTACGTTATTTTTGTTCATCTCCATATATTTCCATCTCTAAAGGGGACAGGAAAATCGAAACATATTTTTACATTTACCTTATTTGAGGTTCTTTAAAAAGTTCAGTATCTCTTTAATGTCTGGAAGCTGGGGCATGTCGTAAACCTTGACGAAAATCACCTTCTGGTTTTCGTCCAGTATAACGTTGGCTCTTTCGGAAAATCCGTCCTTATCCCTGAACAGACCGAGTTGACTGGCTACACCGCCATGCGGCCAAAAATCGGAGAGGAGCTTGGTTTCCTTTATACCCAAGCTTTTTGCCCAGGCATTCTTGGAAGGAACCGTGTCTATACTTAATCCCAAAGCCACGGTATTCAACTTCTCGAATTCTTTCAAATTCTCTTCAAGCGACTTCATCTGGTCGGCACATACGGACGTCCAAGCCAGAGGATGAAAGGAAAGAAGGACTCTTTTCCCTTTGAGCTCGGACAAGCGCACTTCTTTGCCCCGATTATCCTTGAGTACAAAATCCGCGACCGGATCACCAACTTTTACCGCCATATTAAACCTCCTTTTGGTTTTATATTACTGTGAAAATTTAAATTAAGAGAACATCCTAGATTGTCAAACTGCAGATCGATCCAAACTCTGCCAAAATAACCAATTTTTCATAATAGAATAACAGCATCCACAAACAGCTCATATTGCTCGTCTTCGTTTAGATCGTGAATCAAGACCTTTTCCACCTCGGTGATTCCCCTGATCTCGAGGATTTCCGATTCATAGAGGACTTTAACATCCGATTGTTTCAATTTTGTTTTCAACTCCGGATTAGCGGTCAGGTCCTTCGAGGATGTAGCAAGTATCACCCGCGGGGTCAGCTTGATCAGTTCCAAAG
>JBDROD010000097.1:0-5627 GCA_043810415.1 Candidatus Zixiibacteriota bacterium
CTTTTTCCAGATAAACGCGGGACCTTTCAGCCTATCCGGGACGACATTGTCAATATTTTTTATATATACTATATCCCCTTTAATTTTATTCAGATTTTCTATGAGGGTACCGTGTCCGCCCGGTCGAAACAGAAGCATTCCGTCTTTTCCCCGGAAGGGCTGATTATGCACATCTACTGCAATAGTATCGGTTGATCTTTGCTGAAGGGAAACATCCGCGTGAAACCTGACCTGGTTTTGCTTTTCATAGCGAGGTTTTACTCCTTCAAGGAAGTGGACAAATTGTTCTCGATGTTCAGAGGAAACAGTGATGTGGAGACGACAAACGCCTTCCGCATCCTGGACATAGTGAACCGCCTCTACTAAGTGCTCCTCCACCGCTGTCCTGCTTTCTTCAGCGTATCGGTGGAATTTCAGCAGTCCTTTGGGGTGATTTGCACAATTGAGCCCTCGACCAGTGAGTAAATACTCCATTATCCCCATAAATTGCCCGCATTCGATCAAATGCTCCACGTCAAATCCATCTCTACCCATTGCTGATTTCAAATCGTCAAAAAAAGCAAATTGCTTTATTCCTTCCGTGAACCTAAGGAGCTCTTGTGCTTTTTTATCCTCTTCATTGAACCTTTTGGTAATCTCTTCCAGAGTAATATCGTGGTAATGCTCATAGAACGCAAGCAGTGCCTCAAACATCCGACTCGCTGCTCCAGAGGCAGGAACAAATTTCAAAAGTCGTCCCTTGCTGGCAGCTTCCTTGTGTTCAAGAGTTAACTCCTGAATCTGTTCTTCAGGCACAGTGATAATACCGTCCCTAACAATACAGGGCCGATTCAGTTTCAGATAAAAGTTCCCCTTTTTAAAGGCTTCTATGTGAGACCTTACCTGTTCCTCACTGATACCCAGTGCTTCCATTTGTTTTAAATCGTCGTTGTAAAAGAGAACCTCATTCATGTTCTTCCCTTCCCCCTGATCCCACCTTTCCTCGGGCTAACGAGGCGAATATACCACAAAAACAAAGAGCGGTAAAAATAGCAAATATCATTTTCACACTTTTAAGAAATTGGGGATAACAAGTAGGGGTAATCTCAACCCGGCCAATGAAGAGGGAAAATATGAGCATAGTAATCCCCATGCTGAACATCATTCCAGTCACCCGCATGGTTCCAAGGGTCCCTGAAGCTACTCCGAATAATCGTTTTTCTACTGAACCCATAACCGCATTGGTATTGGGTGACGAAAAGAGCGCCAGGCCAAACCCATGAAGGGTTAAATTGGCAACAATAAACCTCAAGGTGGATTTTTCACTTAAAAAAACAAACAAAAAAAGTCCAATGGTGAGTAATGCCATTCCGATTGAGGCAACAATTCGTGGTTGCACTCTATCTGATATTCTACCAGCAAGGGGAGAGAAGAGCGCCATAACAACTGGTTGGGATATTAAAATCAAGCCAGCACTATGAGGACTAAGTCCTTTTAAATACTGCAAATAAAGGCTTAAAATAAAACCGGTGGCAAATGTGGCACTGTAGTTAACAAATGCGGCTAAGTTAGAAAAGGTAAAGACCGCATTCTTTTGGAAAAGCTGGATAGCTAAAATAGGGCTTTCCACTTTTCTCTCCCAGCTAATAAACGCCAGAACCCCTAAAAATCCAACCAGAATGATTCCTACCCCGGAAATCGCCGGTAAAAGTGAAAACCCATACATGATTGCTACAATGGTGAGACCATACATGATCGAGCCAATACCATCAAACTTCTCTCCTTTTGCATCTGCCCACTCTCCTTTTAGCTTGGTAATAATAAAGATACTCACCATGGAACCCAGAATGACCGTGGCAAGAAAGATGCTTCGCCAGCCAAAGTGTTCGGTGAGAAATCCACCTAAAAACGGCCCCACTGAAAGCCCGAAATAAACTGAGGCAGCATTGATCCCCAGAATCCTCCCTCTTTCTCCCGTTGGAAAAACGGAGGTTAAAATGGCAACTCCCGTACTAAAGATCATTGCACTTCCAATTCCGTGCAAAACTCTAAAACAGATGAGTTCCAGGGGCGAAGCGGCAAAAACTGAGCAAAGCGAGGCAAGCGTGAAAACCACCATCCCGGAGGTGTAAATCCTCCTTCTTCCATAGATATCCCCAATTCTTCCAAAAGGGACAAGGGATACTGCCACAGCTAAAAGGTATGCAGTAGTAACCCAACTCAATACCACTGCATTCATGGAAAATTCTCTCCCGATCGTAGGAAGGGCAATATTGACCGAAGAGCCCATAAAGGGAGCAAGAAAAGAGGTCACGGTAGCGATAAGTAATACCGAGTTTTTATTTACCATAGGATATTTCTACTGATTATTATCCCTTACATTGCATGGATACGTTTATTCCATAGCTTTCAAAAATCTTCTAAAACCCCCCACCTTTTCTTCTGGCAGACAAGAAATAGTCTCCCATTATAATGATTTTTTTTTCATTTTGGTACCTAAAAAGTAACGTCCCAAATTCCGTCATTAGTAGTAATTTTAGAAGGAAATAAATAACAAGTTTTATTTGAAATTATTTTTTGTTTATGCTTATTAACTGGTAAAGGATTTCGCTCTCCCAATGATAGAGGAAGCCCTGGGTGATAAATAATGGAATCACCCTTTATGCTGGTAGGAACCGAATCTTTGATTTTTGCTTCACTACCTGCTAAACTATAATTTTAATGGATGGATATTAAAAAAGGAAGGTTAAAGCACCCTTATGAAAAGCACTAACCCGATTGCGTCTGCCATTGATGATCAGCACTGTCTTCAGGAGGAACTCAAGGAAATTTCTGTGGTAGCGCTCATGACCGTGAGAGAAATGCTGGGATGGAGCAAAAAAACATTACTTTTTACTGATAAAACCCTTTCTGAACTGCTTAAGCAGATTACTACCAAAGATGGGGGATCGTTATATAATGTCCTTATCCAGGAAGACGGTGCGGTAAGACCAGAGTACATGGTATGGCTCAATAACCGGCCCGTCAAACAGGAACATAGTTTGGAGATACTCCTTCAATCTGGTGACCGGGTTGTAGTCATGCCGATAATCCGCTTTGCCGCGGGAGGATAGAATCTCCTCCCCCATTCATTACTTTGGGTTCTTCGAGAATGATAAGTTTCTGAATTGTTAATACTCTCCACCCCACCGTTCACTCGTGATATTCGTATGTTCAAGTTCAAAAATGGGACTACCATTTACTGAAATATACTGCTTCAACCAGCTGAGGGGATGGCGTCTCCATTTTGCTTGGCTGAAATTGAATGAAGGATATCAAGAGGCTGTCCTGCATGTGGCGATTGAAGCAACCGTTTCAAATTTTAAAAGGAAATTCTCTGATAATTCATATGCAGATGAGCCTATTGTTTACTCCATTCGCTCGCTTCTTATGGGGGGTGGCCTCTCCAAAGAGCGACGCATATCGTCTTTCGAAATCCTGGCGAAAAAAATTCTTGCTGATGAGGGTATTCAGACTGAAAAACCGGGGGTGGTATTCCGGGATCTCCTTTCCTTAAAATCCTTGGCCCCCTGGAGCGTCATGAATATTTCTCAGGTCAGTTTCCCTTTAATCTTTCGACGGGGAAGAGAGGAAGACATGCTTAATCAGGACGGCAGCAATTTAAATTTAGAGGGATGCCCGGTACTTTGTGATAAAGTTGGTAAACTCTGGACGCCAATTTCCCTTGCTGATAAGGACGAGAGCACTCCATCATGTCCAGACGTCCTGCTCGTCTGCTACGCTCCCATTGAGCGGGCAAGAGAAGTGGCTGCTAAATCACATTTAGGAAGGATGGTCCACATGACCCAGGCGTTCCATTTCGTCATGGAACGGGCCTTTTTACCAAATGAGGTGTAAGTGAAATGCGAATATCTTGTAGGGGAAGATATGCCACTCGAGCCATGATTGAACTGGCACTCCATCACGGGAAGACGCCTTTCCCATTAACAACCATATCGAAAAATCAGGGCATTTCGAAAAAATACCTGAACCAGCTGCTGGGTCCTCTGAAACGGGCAGGACTTGTAAGAGTTGTAAGGGGGAATGCTGGGGGATTTGTGCTTGCCCACCATCCATCAAAAATCACTCTGGGTGATATCCTCTACGCGGTTGAGGGAGATATGTCCCTACTTGACTGTGTGAAAGACCCTATGGTATGCTACCGATCAAGCGAATGTCTGTCTCGTGCAACCTGGCTTGAGCTCAGCCAGCTAATCAGAAACTATCTGCAAGCTACAACCTTAGCAGATATTCTTAAAAAAGGATTTTTATCACAGATGCCCGACGATGCCATTGGGAAATAAGGCGATCGTCTATTGGGAGAAGAAAGCCAGGGTATTGGGACTATTTTGTGGAAGCCAAATTCTGAAGGTAGTGCCTTTGTCTCTTTCAGAAGACACGTTGATCGTTCCTCCATGTTCTAAGACGATTTTATTTAGGACTAATAGTCCTAATCCAGTGCCTTTGGAACCCTTGGTACTAAACATTCCGTGAAAAGCCTTCTTCCGGTTTTCTTCACTCATCCCCACGCCATTGTCAGAAACTTCAAAGATGATCCCATGTTCATTTTCCGATTCCACTCTAATTGTAATAAAGCCTGGACGTTCAGAAGGAATAGCATCGATAGCGTTAGAGACCAGGTTCATTAGACATTGATGCAGGGCGTACGAATCCAAGTAGACATTATCAAAATTCCCCTTAAAATCAGACACTATTTCGATTTTCTTATCACTGATTTTATTCTCCATCGTTCCGATAACATCCTCAACGATATTACGGGGGTCGCACGTATGAAAAATAGGTTTGCGCTCTTTAGCATAGTTCAATAGGTTAGTAACAAGCTCAGAGATGAGATCGATGTTCTTTTCTATCATTCCCCAACCCTTTTGAGTGCTCTTTTCATCATTTGTCCTTCTTCCCATTTTATACACATACGCACCCCCTACGAGACCTTCCAAGATGTTCTTGATCGAGTGGCTGATGCTGGCCACGGCCTGGCCCGTTGCCGCCAAGCGTTCGGATTGGATCAACTCCTGGCGAAGACGCTTTACCTCCCGAAGGTCTTGGAAAAAGAAAACCTTTCCTAAGTGTCTTTTCTCCTCGTAAAGGTTGATACCCGAGAGTCTCACCGGTATTGGCTCCTTGTCCTTGTTTAGAATCTCTGATTCCGCAGGTTTGAAACCACGTAATACGAGACCATAATCAAATATGAGTGGACGGTTAATCTTTTTAGAGATGTCTTTGGAGAAAAAAACATCCAGAGTTAGCTTGTCGATGACTTCGGACTTGTCATATCCGGTGAGGTTTTCAGCTACGCGATTGAAAATCTTGACAACACCGACCTCGTTAGTCGCAATGATTCCGATTAACGAACTCTGGATCAGGTTACTCTGAAATTTGTGAGAATCCTCAAGTTCAGCTCGGGAAGTCTTGAGCATATAGATCATGTGCTGAAAGGAATCAGCCAGCTGTACTATCTCATCGCCTTTATGGGTTTTATAAACCTCGCATTTCCGGCATCCCTGGAGTTTTTGAGGAAATTTGGGTTCATATCCTTCGCAGGGTGTTCCGTCAACAAACCAACACTGAATTGCTTTTTCTGTATAGGC
>JBDROD010000098.1:0-2474 GCA_043810415.1 Candidatus Zixiibacteriota bacterium
TATATGCCCTTTTCAAAGAACTTTTCGGGCGCTCGACCTTGGGACAAGGTGCACTTAAAACGGAAGGAATCGATATAAAAAAACTTCCAACTCTTAAAATTGAATCGCTAAATAAGAGAAATAAGGACAAAATCCTTTCAGCTTTCACCAAGATTTCTAACAGACAAATATTACCCATTTTTGAAGAGATCGAGCAAAAAGATCGCCAGGAATTAGACAATGTGTTTTTTGACATTTTAGGGCTAACCCAGGAAGAAAAACAACAAGTCTATGATGCAGTTTGTGAATTAGTCAGAAATAGGTTAGAGAAGGCAAAAACTTTTGGAAAAAACAATAAGAACAAGAAAGAGGAATTCAACTCTACGAGCTATGCTGACCATATCTTAGAAGAGATTTTTCTAACAGAAGGGAAGAAGGAATTTCCCAATAGTTTTATCGATCTATCATGGAAAACCATTACAATTCAACTACCTAAAACCGAACCAATCGCGAAACTAATCATTGAAGAATTTTTCGGAAAGGCAAACTTGCGTGTCGACGGAGAAACCATAGATTGCCAAACCACCCCCAAAGCTAAATTTGTCGAATTAGCCATCCAGAAAGGTGTGAAAGAAAAGGTATTCGTTCCCCTCGATGATAAAAACTGTATCACGGCAGTCAAAAATTACTGGGATTACCGCAAGGCAATAGAGTCTCAGATCAATGAAACTATTAAAATGTTCAATTTGACCAAGAAGCAAACCAAAGCGGTTCTCTCCGAAATAGAAAACAGATTATAAACCTCTCCTCCTATCCCCCATCCTTAGTAAGGAAAAGGGGGAAAAAGGGGGTGGGGTTTAATGATAGAGCGAAATTGAACCTCAAAATTTATTCCCTGATTCACAAAAAAGAATTCAAGCGTTTTGTCAAATTCTGCCTGGTGGGGGCTTCCGGTGTTCTGGTCAACATGTTCTTCTTGTGGTTTTTCACCGAGAAGGCCAGGATCTTCTATCTTCTCTCCAGCCTTTTAGCCATCGAGATATCGGTTTTGAGCAACTACGTGCTGAACGATCTTTGGACCTGGCACGACCGGGGAAAAGAGGGTAGGGCGGAGTATTTCCAGCGAATGCTGCAGTACCATATCTCCAGCAGTGCCGCCATATTGACCAACCTCTCGGTCTTGTGGTTGTTAACCGATCTGGCGCATATATATTATTTGATCTCCAACTTCATTGGCATCTTATGCGGAACTTTTTTGAATTTTTTTCTCAACGACCGCTGGACCTTTAAACACAAAAAAGACCTCGGAGTGTAAATCTTCAGGATTACCAAAAAAGATTATGGTAAGGCTGAAGCCTTACACTCCATAGGCATTCTTGTTTTAATCCTCTATTTCTAACGACCTGCAGATTTCCTGCCGATAATAAAAACAGTCAATAGACATAAGTCATTAGTAATTCGTTATTTATTATTTCATAATTCGTCATTTACAATTGAATTTAGGGGGAACATGGACAAGGCTCGGATATTGGTAGTCGACGACGAGGAGTCGATGTGCAAGTTCATGGAGATCATGCTCAAAAAGGAGGGCTACTCCGTCACCACCAGCCAGGATCCGGATTCGGCCATCCAGAGGATCAAAGTCGAAAAGTACGACCTGGTGATCGCTGATCTGATGATGCCTCAGATGAACGGGCTGGAGCTTTTATCCCGGGTCAAGTCGGTCGACGCCGGAGTCGATTTCATCGTGATGACCGCATTCGCCTCGGTCGATTCCGCCATCGAGGCTTTGAAAAAGGGAGCCTTTGATTACATCACTAAACCCTTCAAGGTTGACGAGATAAAGATCGCGGTAAAGAAATCCCTGGAGCAGAAAAGCATAACCCGGGAGAACATCCGGCTTAAACAGGAGCTTCAAAGCGAATTCGACTTCAACCGCTTCATCGGCAACAGCCCGGAGATCGTCAAGCTCAAAGAAATGGCGGAGAAGATCGCCAGGTCGGATTCCACCGTTCTGATCGAAGGGGAATCGGGCACCGGAAAAGAACTGATCGCCAGAGCCATCCATTACCACAGCCAGAGATCGGTCAAACCTTTCATCACCATAAATTGTGCGGCCCTGCCGGAGAACCTCTTGGAAAGCGAGCTGTTCGGGCACGTGAAGGGCTCGTTTACCGGAGCGATAAAGGATAAGGACGGCCTGCTCAAGGTGGCGGATGAGGGGACGTTCTTCTTGGATGAGGTGGGCATGACCTCTCCCTCCATTCAAGCGAAACTGCTGCGGGTTTTAGAGGAGAAGGAGATCACTCCGGTAGGGGGAACCGTCCCCCTCAAGGTGGACGTGCGGTTAATTGCCGCTACCAATGCCAATTTGGAACAGGAGGTGAAGCAGGGAAATTTCAGAGCCGACCTTTATTACCGTCTGCATGTCATCCCCATCACCCTCCCCCCCCTGCGCGACCGAAAGGGTGTTATCAAAAGTCTCGCGTCATATT
>JBDROD010000099.1:0-2388 GCA_043810415.1 Candidatus Zixiibacteriota bacterium
ATTCGAATAATAATGATACCGATGATAAAAGCAGAAAGGCAAATGAGATAGTCCAAAATGCGGTTATGGAAAAATGTTTGCTGCAAAATGTCTTGAAACATATAAACCCTTCTTATTTATTTGCGACCAATTGCGTATAACTCGTTCATATCCGACTTACGTCGCTTATTGTCCCGATTTGGGATGATAGACGACATATTGCGGATATGCTGACTCTAGCAGATATCCGATTTTCCCCTTCCTATTGACAATAAATATCACTCATCACCTCCCTTTGAGATATTTAAGCAGTCCAATGGACTCCTTATCTTTCCCAAGCTTTTTGTGCTTACGTGAGTATAAATTTCGGTCGTCTTACTGTTTGCATGTCCAAGCAACTCTTGTATGTATCGTAAATCCACACCACTTTCAAGAAGATGTGTGGCAAAGCTGTGGCGTAATGTACGTACAGATATATCCTTCCGGATGTTTACCCGAACACAGGCATGCTCCAGAATATGTTGAACAGTGCGAGTCGAGATGTATCTGTCCTTTCTTGCCCCTTCAAAAAGCCATTTCCCCGGCTTATACTCTCTCCAATATTGCCTTAAAACTTCCAGTGCTGTCTCCGATAGCATTGTGTATCTATCCTTCCTGCCTTTTGCGCCTCTTATATTAATGAGCATCCTATTGCTGTCAATGTCTTCAGGCTTTAACTTTACGACTTCACCAACCCGTAATCCAGCGGAATATACGAGCATCAGTATAGCCTTATGCTTGATGTTATCTACCGAGGAGAGGATTTTTGCAACTTCTTCTTTGCTTAGAACAACTGGCAGTTTTTTGTCTTTTCGCGGGCGTTTGACTTCATATACAAATCTCTTTTTAAGCATTGTGCCGTAATAAAACTTCAGGGCGTTAATGGCTTGATTTAATGTTGAAGTTGCTGATTGTTTTTCTTCAGCAAGATAAAGGAGGTAGTCTTTTATGTCAGAATCATTAATCTCAGAAGGCTTCTTGCCTATAAAGTTAAGGAAATCTCTGTTGTAGTAGATGTAACCTTTAACGGTTTTATAACTGTATTTTCTTGAGACAAGTTCTCTTCTTAAGTCTTCAAAGTTGTAGTCTAAAGAATTCATAACTCTCCTCTTTGTCACGGACGCCCTTGTCCGTGACGCTTTTTGGTAACCGAAAAGGGGTCCGTTACCCAACGAAACGATTTTGATTTTCTATCCGACATCCGTCATTCGTCATTCGATGTTCTGCACCTGTTCCCTGAGTTTCTCTATCTCCTCTTTCAAAGAAATCACTTTCTTGGATATGTTGGCATCGACCGATTTGGATCCGATGGTGTTGGCTTCCCGGTTCATCTCCTGCAGCAGGAAGGTCAACCTTCTCCCCACCGCCACGTTTTCCTTTAGAGCCGAGAGGAACTGCTGGTTGTGGCTTTTGAACCGGACGCACTCCTCGGTAACGTCACATTTCTCCGCCATCAATGCCACCTCCAGCTCGATGCGGTGATCGTCCACCGGCAGGTTTTCAGTCAATTCCTTTATTCTGCTTTTGAGCTTCTGCCGGTAGATTTCCACGCTCTGCGGGGTCAATTCTTCTATTTCAGTTATGGTCTGGTTCAACTTGTTTACCCTTTCAAACATATCCTCGGATAGCTTGGCGCCTTCGGTTCTGCGCATCCGGTTAAACTCCTCCAGCGCCTGTTGGGTAACCTTTTCCAGAATCTTCCAGACCTTATCCAGATCGTATTCCTCCTTCTCCACTTTTACCAAATCCGGCAGGTTCAGGAAATAATCCATCCTGATTTCGCCTGTGAGGTTGAATCTCTCTTTCAGCTGGGACATAAGCCCATAGTAGACGTCAGCCACCTCTTCATTCAGCTTGACGTAAGTAGCAGGGGGGGAGGTCTCCTCCCAGGTCAAGGTGAAATTGATCTTCCCCCGGCTGATGGTGGAAAGGATCATCTCCTTAAGCTTCGATTCCAGAGGGGACAGGTTTTTGGGAAGCCGGAACTGAATCTCGCAAAAACGGTTGTTTACCGAGCTGATATCGACTGTAGCTTTTATATTTTCTTCGACAAATTCAGCCCTGCCGTAACCGGTCATGCTTGCGATCATGGTTTTCTCCATCAAAAGGTGGAATTATATTCCTTTACTGGATTTTGTCAATTAAAATTTGACCTCATCCCCTGAATCCCTTCTCCACATGTGTGGAGAGGGGTTCACCCTGAAGGGATTCACCCTGAAGGGGACATAGGGGGAGAGAGGTTTCTATTTCAACTCCTCGAACTTCTTCAAAATATCTTTCTTTATAATCCCCAGTGTCTCCATTGAATCCAGAACCGTGGTTACTTCGTCTTTGTTCAGGTCGTATAACTTGAAAACCAGAGCGTCTATG
>JBDROD010000100.1:0-2359 GCA_043810415.1 Candidatus Zixiibacteriota bacterium
CCATAAACACCCATGAACAACGGTTTAGCACCTACACCAACAAATCATTATATCCCTTTTATCCCTTCTTCCCTCTATCGCTACCACTTTTTATTTACTTGTCAAGGACATTTTTCATCTCATAAATTAACCTCTTTGAGGTCGGTTTTCAATAAATGTACCCTATAATGCCCTCTATCGCCTCTTGTCTTGTTGCATACTGGCAATGGTGGATCTTTTCGTTCTTGAGCATACCCCAGAAGCTTTCCATAGGAGCGTTGTCGTAACAATTACCTTTCCGGCTCATTGATACCCACATCCCGAACCGGTCAAACAATGAGGAATACTTCTGAGCGTAATACTGGCTGCCTCGGTCCGAGTGGTGAATCAAACCCGCTGCGGGTCGCTTGGCGGATATGGCCCTCAAGGGGGACTGGCTGACCAGGTTCTTTGTCATGCGCTCTGCCATGGCATAGCCTACGACTTCCCCGGTAAAAAGATCCTTATGGCCGGCAAGATACAGCCAGCCTTCCCCAGTGGGAATGTAAGTTATATCGCTCAGCCAAATCTAGTTAGGCGCGGATGCCTCGAACTTCTGATCCAGCAGGTTCTCCGCCACGGGCAGAGAATGCCGGGAGTCCGTCGTAGCTTTGAACTTCCGTTTTTGCTGGCAACGCAGGCCCAGCTTCCGGCGAATCCGCTTGATTCGGTGAACCCCCACGACAACCCCGTTATCGGCCAAATCCCGCTGTAAACGCTCCTGTCCACATGTCTGACACGTCCGTTTATAAGCAGCACAGATATCCAATTCCAGTCTCATCTTCTTCCGCTTACGGATGGTAAGCGGTCGCTTGACCCAGGCATAGTATCCGCTTGTGGTAACCTCCAACACACGGCACAGCAACGAAACAAAATAGGCAAGTCGCATCTCCCTGATCACCGCGTACCTTGCAGCGACTCCTTGGCAAAGTACGCGGCCGCTTTTTTTTAAGATATACTGCTAAATCTTCGCCAGGGACAGCTCTCGTTTCACTTTCGCCAATTCCCTCTCAATATCCGTGAGGGGACGTTGACCTTTGCCAATCTTCCCAAGATGACCCGCCTTAGAAACCCTTATTCAGCGTTCTAACGTTGACTTCGGTAAAGACAGACGCTTTGATATTTCCAGTACCGACATGCCTCTATCCGTTACCATCTTCACCGCTTCCTCTCGAAACTCCTGCGTGTATCGTCCGTTGGGTATCCTCTCCATTTTCACACCTCCGTTTTGGTTTCCTACCTAAACATTGGTGTCTATTTTTTTTAACCTATCATAGTTGTAGTCTTTTCCTGTAAAGATTCACAAAGTATTTTTTACCTCCTTTCAGTCCTTTTTAGACGTATTCGGTAAGGATGCTCGGAGTTTTTGGGTTGCCTCCTCATCTACCCTCAGGTTTCTCCTGTTTATGACTAGGCCGTAATCGTCTCTGGCATGTTCTATAGATACGAGGCCATTTCGCACATCCTTCTCTACAAGACTTGGATCACGATCCAAAGGACTCTGGTATCCTCCTCCACCTGGAACTATATAACGTACCGAATCTCCAGGCCTGAGACTGAATCGTGGTTTATTTAATCTGACTGGGTTATTATTGATAGTGAGTTCTGCAAGGTTGCCACTCTTTCCACCTAAGATTCCCTGGCTGGGCCTTTCAAACCTCCCTCCCCTTAAGCTTACAAAAACAGGCTCATATTCAATGGGGCCACTCTTTCAAGGTGGAACACTGAAACCAAATTCCTCCCCCCATCCTCCTCTGAATTTACCTGCTCCTCCAGAATCACATACTAACTCTTTTTTCTCCCATAGGATCGGAACATCACTTTCTATCAATTCTACAGGGTTATTGGATACGTTAGTAGGAAAGGCTACGCAGCAAATCCCATCTCCCGTGCTCCTTCCCCCCATTCCTCCAAAAAAGAAAGAGAGGCTTAAACAACGGTCGCCATTTTGCTTCACGCTTGTAATCCCGACGGATCCCAAAGGAGCTGACCCGCTTTCAGCAATGACCCGATTTGGGATAGCCGGGGCTAAGGCAGTATAAATCAATTCTGGGATTCGATTGCTCACCATCGTCCTGCCCCACAAAGGTGCAGGCCATTTGGGATTGACGAGGCTGCCCTCCGGAGCCTTGAGCGTTATCGGAAGCATACATCCAACGTTATTTGGAATAAAAGGATCGAGAATCGACTTCACTGCGAAAACCGTGTAGGAATAAGTCATACCGAAGACGCAGTTGATTGCACGATGGACTTGGCGTGAAGTCCCTTCAAAATCAACAACTACCTGATCGCCAAGGATAGAGACGGCTACGCAAAGTCTGGGCTGTTCGTCACCCCAGCG
>JBDROD010000101.1:0-12253 GCA_043810415.1 Candidatus Zixiibacteriota bacterium
CCCACGGCGTACATTGCTGGAAGTCTTACGGGACAATCTCGGTTTAACCGGTGCTAAAGAGGCATGCGATACAGGCGACTGTGGTGCCTGTACCGTTATTATCGAAGGGAAACCAGTGGTTTCCTGTTTGACTTTAGCCATAGAGGCTCAGGGTAAGGAAATACTTACTATCGAAGGTCTGGCCAAGGATGGAATCCTGCATCCTCTTCAACAAGCCTTCGTCGAGCATGGTGCTATACAGTGTGGCTTTTGCACACCTGGAATGATCATGGCGGCAAAGGCGCTACTCGATGAAATTCCGAAGCCAAGTGAGGCTGAAGTGAGGCGGGGTATCGCAGGCAATCTTTGCCGTTGCACGGGTTATGCCAAAATTATTGAAGCGATACTCGCGGTGTCCAAAAAGTTATTATCGGATTCGAAAGGGTAAACCCCTTTAGAAATTCCAGCTGGGCATTAAACCCCGCCGTAATTATTCTAAAATCTAACCCCGGTGCAGAGCAGCGGGGGCATTATTTCTAACGGAGTAAAGGAATATTTGTTAATACGTCATTTGAAGCAGTTGTTCAAAGAAAGGGAGGGTGAAATGGCAGGGTACTCAGTCATAGGTAAACGGGTTCCACGAATCGATGGTGTTGCTAAGGCAATAGGTAGCGCCAAGTATGCTGCTGATATGGCCCTGCCGATGATGCTTTACGGGAAAATATTGAGGAGTCCTTTGCCTCATGCTCGTATTGTCAATATTGATACGACATTGGCCGAACGGTTGCCGGGAGTTAGGGGAGTGATTACCGGTAAGGACTTTGGGGGATTCATGCGGGGCATGTTACTTAGCACCCGGGATGAGGGTGCTTTGGCCTCAGATAGAGTGCGTTACATCGGGGAAGGAGTCGCTGCTGTCGCGGCGATCGACGAGGATATTGCTGAAGAAGCGTTGGACCTAATAAAAGTCGATTACGAAGAACTTCCTGCTGTCTTTCATGCCATAGAGGCGATGAAAGAAGGGGCACCACAGATTCACGACCACGTTAAAAATAATATGAGCTGGGAGTGTCATTATCATTTTGGAGATGTGGAAAAGGGTTTCCGGGATTCGGACTACTTTCGCGAGGACAGGTTTTCCACCGGGTATAACATTCATGGTTTCTTGGAACCCCATGCAATTTTAGCAGACTATGATCCCAGCGGCAGGATAACCGTTTGGGCGTCTAAACAGTGCCCCTATTTTTTGTGGCGTCACCTGGGATTGTTATTTGGGCTATCTTTGGAGAAAGTGAGAGTTATCCAGCCCTATATTGGCGCTGGCTTTGGCGGCAAAAATGATTCTTTTGATCTTGATTTCTGCGCAGCGTTTCTTTCTAAAAAGACCGGTAGGCCGGTAAAAATAGTTATGTCACAAAAGGAGGTTCTTACTGCCGGGCGCCGCCGCCATTCCATGTTGATGGATATAAGGACCGGGGTTAAACGAGACGGAACCTTAGTTGCTCTCCAATGCAAAGCTATTGCCGATGGCGGGGCATATACATGTACGGCACCCATTACGATGTACCTCGCTGGAGTGATCTTAAGCCTGCCGTACCGATTACCGAACTTAAAATTTGATGGCCTACGTGTCTTTACAAATAAACCGGCGGCGGTCGCCCTAAGGGGGCATGGGGCACCGCATACTCGATTCGCCGCCGATGTACAGCTCGACATGATTGCCGAAGATTTGGGAATAGACCCAGTCGAAATAAGACTCAAGAATGCACTTAAATCTGGCGATGTTACTCCGAGCGGTCTAAAAATATCGACTTGTGGTCTCGCCGAGTGTATTGAGAGGGCTACGGAATCTGCCAACTGGAATGAAAAAAAGCAGGGACTCAAGGGAGTGTCTGGGAAGATCGCACGGGGTATTGGTATTGCGTGCCATGGTTTTGTCACCGGGGAGCGGCTCCATCCTCATGATGCTTGTGCTGCGGTAGTGAAGGTGAACGAGGACGGAACTGTCAATTTGTTCACCGGGGCTACAGATATTGGTCAGGGGTCAGACACTGTCCTTTCTATGATCGCTGCCGAAGAACTCGGGGTTAGCCTTGACCATATAGACTTCTCAAGGATTGATACCGCTTTTACGCCAATCGATATAGGCAGTTATTCCAGCCGGGTTACCTATATGTCCGGCAATGCTGTTAAACTTGCTGCCGCCGATGCGAAGAAGCAACTAAAGGAAACCGCTGCCAAAAAATTAGAGGCTGACATTGAAGATATTGAATTCAAGGACGGTCTGGTTTTTGTAAAGAATCATCCGGAAAAATCGATGGCATTTAGTCAACTGGCACGAGTTGCCTGTAGTCATCCGGAAAGTAAGGTCATTATCGGGAGGGCTTCCTACACCTTTCCTACTGTGGGAAAATTTGATTATGTGACTGGAAAGGGTAACGCCTCAGAAGAATACTCCTTCGGCGCCGAGGTATCCGAAGTTGAGGTTAATGTCGAAACCGGACAGGTGCGTTATGTTCAGTCGACGTTGGCTGCCGATTGTGGTATGGCCTTGAATCCTTTGGCAGTAGAAGGGCAGTTGGAGGGGTGTATCGTTATGGGTCAAGGGCAAGCATTGCATGAGAATTTTATTATTGAGCAGGGTAAAACCCTTAATCCCAACTTTGCAGATTATAGGATGCCTCGCTCATTGGATGTTCCTCAGATTAAGGGCATCCCTGTGGAGACGGTTACTCCCGGTGGTCCGTTTGGGGCAAAGGAAGCAGGTGAAGGTGTTATTATAAGTACCCCGCCAGCGATTGTTAATGCGATTCATGATGCCACCGGGGTTTGGATCAAGGATCTTCCTGTGACACCGGAGAAAATACTCAAGGCATTAAGAGAGAAGGAAGGAGGCAGGTAGTCATGTCCTTACCAAAGTTTGAATATGTAGCGCCTAAAACGGTAAAAGAGGCTTGTAAACTCCTTTCAAAACACAGGGGTCGAGCAAAGGTCCTTGCTGGGGGTACGGATCTTCTGGTAAAAATGAAAAACAGAGAACAAACCTTTCAGTATTTGGTTGGAATTAAGAATATTGCCGACCTAAATTACATCCATTACAATCATGCCGTTGGTTTGAGGGTTGGCGCCCTCACTTGTCACCAGTCTATTGCTAACTCCTCGATCATTCGCGATCAGTTCGCTATCCTTGCTATGGCAGCAACAGAGATAGGGTCACCCCAAATTCGGAATATGGGCACGATAGGTGGGAATTTATGTAATGCATTACCTTCAGCCGACACGGCTTCCCCGCTCATTGCCCTCAGGGCAACGGTGAAACTGGTCGATGCTAAGAAAGAAAGAACCATTGATTTAGAGAAATTCTTCACCGGGCCGGGTCAGACTGTTCTTAATGATGATGAGTTACTTACGGAAATTCAAGTACCGAGTTTGCCACCCCGTACAGGTGGAATATACCTAAAGCTTTACTCTCGGGGTGCTGTAGATATTGCTACTGCCGGTGTGGCATGCATACTTACACTCGGGAAGAATGAGACCTGTGAAGATGCCCGAATCGTTCTTGCCGCAGTCGCCCCAACTCCACTCCGGGCAAAACTCGCTGAAGAAGTGATTAAGGGGAAGAAGATCGAAGATCGAATGATTGAAGAAGCTGGTCAAGCTGCTTTTGATGAAGCCAAGCCCAGAAGCTCCCCTGAGTATAAGCGAGAGATGGTACGGGTGTTGACGAAGCAGGCAATCATGCAAAGCCTGGAGCAGGCGAAACAAGTTTAAGGTCGCCAGCCTTGGATAAGGTCGAGAGGGGTACCTTGCAAAACAGTTCTTGATAATATAAGGCCCCCCAATAAAAATCGAGTCGGTAAAAAGAGACAGGACTCTGTCTTATTCGGTCCACAAAATGGGTTGCCCATGAATAAAAGGAGTGAGTCAATGATCGAAAAGGTTTTACCTAATCTATTTCGAATGGAAATTCCCCTTCCAGAGAGTCCGCTGAAATCAATCAATTCCTGTGTGATAAAAGCTTCGAAACGAAATTTAATGATAGATTCAGGGATGAATCGGGAAGAATGGAGTGATGGAATGCAGACGGTTTTGAGGTAAAGGGATGATTCATCGATGTGATCATAATGACTTTGAAATAATCTACGAAGTTATTAACGACGCCGCTCAAGCTTATCAAGGGGTCATCCCCGCCGATTTATGGAAAGAACCTTATATGTCTAAAGACGAACTCCGGCATGAGATAGATGAAGGTGTTTCATTTTGGGGATATGAAGAGAGAGGCGAAATAGTGGGCGTGACGGGAATTCAACCCATTCAAGATGTGACCCTTATCAGACATGCCTATGTTCGCACGGCTGAAAGGAATCGGGGTATAGGAGGCAAATTGTTATCTTATCTTCGAAGACAAGCGACTCGGCCAATTTTAATTGGCACATGGGCAGATGCTGTTTGGGCGGTTCGTTTTTATGAAATGCATGGTTTTCGATTGGTGACGAAGGGAGAGAAAGAACGATTATTAAGAAAATACTGGTCGATTCCTGAACGTCAAATCGAAACGTCTGTAGTCCTCGCAGATCAGAAGTGGTTCAGTACTCAATAGAAACGGTTAAATTGGGTCCCGGTTATTTTCTCTGAAGGGCAACATCAGAAGGAGATGTTAAAAGATGGTTTATAAGAACGCATTGTGCGTTTATCCTCATCAGCAAGGGGCTCCAGAGAAAAAATATTGTCCTCCTATTGGGCTGGAATATATCGCCACTGTCTTAGCGGATTTGGTTGAGAAGGCGACGCTTATTGATATGAGGTTTGAACCGGACCTGAATGATTTTTTTCTAAATGACAAAATAGATTTGATCTGCCTGTCTGTAAACTGGGATTACCAACAAAACGCAACGATAAACATTATCGATCGGATCCCTTCTCATATTAAGGTCGTTGTAGGAGGAAGATATGCTACGGCGTGTGTTGAAGAGCTTTATGCAGCCGCTCCCAATATAGATATCATCGTTAGAGGAGACGGCGAGGAGATTATTCGTGATATCGCCTTAGGGCTTCCCCTTAAGGACATCCCTGGCATCTCGTACCGTGAAGATTGTAGAATCATTCATAACAAGATTCGTGACCTCCGTTCATTGAGCGATGCTATCTATCCTAATAGAAAGTTGAGGCGGGTTAACTATAGGCTTTTATATAAGAACATAGATTTAGGTCAAGGCGTAGACTTTATTTCAACTTCTCAAGGGTGTCCATATCATTGTAAGTTTTGTACGTTTACCAATAATTCCTTGGGCCAGAAGAGAAATTGGAGCGGGAGGTCAGCGTCCTCCGTTGTTGAAGAATTGAAGACGATTGATGCTGGGTTTGTATTTGTTGTAGATGACAATTTTGCTGCAGATATAAAGAGGGTCGAGAAAATTTGTGATTTGATCATTGCCGAAGGTATCAAAAAAACATTTGCGGTTGCCGTGAGGCTTGAGATCTATAAGCATCCACAGGTATTAGACAAGATGTTCAACGCTGGTTTTAAGATACTAACAATAGGGATTGAATCAGCCCAGGACAAAACCTTAAGAGCGATGCAAAAAGGGTTTGATACTGCTTCAGCTGAGAAGGCATTTGCTGAAATCAGGAAGGTGAATTTTCTTATTCATGGCTATTTTATTGTAGGATGTATAGGGGAAAATGAGGCAGAAATGCTGGAGATTGCCGCTTTTGCCAAAAGGCTTAAATTAGACACGATCAATCTCAGTTTATTGAGGACCGAGAAATATTCGCCTCTCAATGAACTCATCGCCAATTCCAGGGGCTATTATGTAAGTGAGAATAATATAGTGTGTTCTGAAGAATACCCCTTAGAAGTATTGAGGAAGATCAGACATCGTATAGGTAGGAGCTACTATACTCTTCCTACGATATTGAGAATAACGAAGAAGATAATCAATGCCCGCCTAATAAGCTTTCGTTATATGGTTAAGTCGCTATTTATTTTTTCCTTCAGGTTAATCGTAAGCAAAGGGAAAACAATTTAGCTTTAAGAGACCTCTGCAGAAATCGTTTGCTGAACTGTGGTAGACAGGGCAAGAAATAGTTTTGCCTTTTCTATTGATTTGATGTTTTCGGGAAAAATCTTGATAAAACGTACAGAGAGAATTGATAGCCACTCACTTCCTTCTATTCCAGATATGCTCCTTTGTCGGCACTCGTGACATACTTTGCAAAATGGGCAAGATACCCTTTGGTGACCTTAGGGGCTGGTGGCCTCCATGAGATGAGCCGCTGCCTGATCTCCTCATCGCTCACTGCTAGGCTGAGGGTTCGCGCCGGAATGTCTATGTCGACGATATCCCCATTGCAGATCACCGCAATCGGCCCTCCAACCATTGCCTCAGGGACAAGATGTCCTACACATGGACCCCCTGACGTCCCTGAGAACCTCCCATCAGTCAATATGGCAATGGATTTGTCAAGGCCCATGTCTACAAGGAGCCAGGTCGCCATGACCATTTCCCTCATCCCGGGTCCGCCCTTGGGACCTTCATACCGAATGACCAAAACCTCGCCTTCCTTCACCTTTCCTGCCAGCAGGGCCTCGATACAGTCCTCCTCTTGCTCAAAAACTCTGGCAGGACCTCTGTGTTTCTGCATTTCCAGTCGTACTGCAGTCTGCTTCACCACTGCCACACCCATATTACCCTTCAGGATGGCAATCCCGCCATTCTTGCCCTTCGGATTGGCGAGGGGACGGATAATGTCCGTGTCTCGGATCTCAACCTCCTTCAAGTTATCCGCCAGGGATCTGCCGCTTACGGTCATCACGCTCGTATCCAGAAGGCTCTCCATCGATTTCATCACAGCCTGTAAGCCCCCTGCACGCTCAAAATCCTCCATGAGATACCGTGGGTCTGAGGGTTTAATCTCCATGATCGACGGGGTTTGCCGGCTTATCTTCTCAAAGTCATCCAGGCTAAAAGGATAATCAAGTTCGTGGGCGATAGCAGGGAAATGGAGGGTCAGATTGGTGGAGCCGCTTGTTGCGCAACAGACCTTGACTGCATTACGAAAGGCCGCGGGTGTCATGATGTCACAGGCCTTAAGGTCTTTCCACAGGAGTTCCATTACCTTACGGCCGGCCTCCTCAGCCAGGTTTTCAAGGGCCGGGTCTGTGGCACAGAGCGAGGAATTTCCAGGCAAAGAAAGACCAAAGGCCTCAGCCGAAATGCACATGCTGTTTGCCGTCCCCATGAGGCAGCAGGCCCCGGGGCCAGGACAGGCAGATCCTTCCACCTCGCCTAATTCCTCCTTCGTAATTTTCCCTTGTCGATACATAACAAAATACTTCCCTATGGAAGAGCAGTCGAGTCTATCCCCCTTGTACCGGCCTGCAGGCATATAGCCACCGGTCACCAGTACGGTGGGAAGGTTGCACCGGGCGGCAGCCATCATAAGACCCGGGACAATCTTGTCGCAGGTTCCGATCATCACCGCGGCGTCGTAGCTCGCATGTTCTATCATCATCTCAACCGAGGCTGCTATCAAGTCTCTACTGGGCAGAATATACTTGAAACCGACATTTCCGCTCCCCTGCCCATCACACGGAGCAAGGACATTGAAGATCGTGGCCATCCCCCCCGCCTGCCGGATACCCCGCTTTACCGCCGCGGCGATACGGTCGAGGTGGTAAGACCCCGGAAGGATCTCGTTCCACGTGTTGGCAATGGCGATAAGGGGTTTCTCCAAATCTTCATCTGTGGCACCCATCGATTTAAAGAAAACTCTGCGCATGTAATATTGGGGCACATCCGGGCTTAAACTCTTGCTTCTCAGCTTAATGCTCATCACTATTCTCCTGAAATTCTTGAAGTGGGAATCGTTGCACTTAGGAGACTGGATAGCACATATTCGATACCCCCGTCAACCCTAAGGCAACAAAAATTAGATGTAAAACTTGATGATTCGATTTCAGGACAATATCAAATACCGTATCAACTCTTTCCTTGAAATCCACAAGTCGCCATTTTTGTAAACCATGCATGATTTGAATCGATAATCATCGGTGCTACTTTTTCTTGACAAACAACTCCCTCCTTTATATTATTCATTCATCCAACTCCAACCATGATCTATACGCATGGGGTGAATCACGGCGAGAAGACGAGAAACAACGGAAAAGGGAGGTATGCAATGGGAGACAAAGGTAAGAAGGATAAGGACAAGGGTCGGAAACAGAAGATAAACAAACAGGAACAAAAGGCAAAAGAGAAGGTACCGAAGCAACCGAGAAGAACCCCTTGACAGAAAGCATGCTGTTGTAATGAATGTTCTGCCGCACGCCTTGCAACGGTAGCGTATAGACCTTACAGTTGCATTAAGCAGACCCGCCGGGAACACTTTCAGACCCTTGTAATGCGGGTTTTATTGGAATTGGATGGGTCATAGAGGACTTCACCAAAAGTGAACTCAAGCAAAGTTGGTGGACCGTAGTGCTTGATATTCAAAAGGTTCCGCTACAAGGCTCTTACAGTGTTCCCGCCGAGTCTGTTTTGGTGTTTTATTGCAACATTAAGGTAGATTCTGCTTTTGTCCGTCCGAACGAGTGATAGTGAGTCTTGCCTTTCTCTCTATCCATAGGGTGGATCGGGCAGTCCTGGTTTGTTTATCCTCTCCCACATATACAGAAATCGGGCCGCCAACAGTTCAGTTCGTAAAGGCTTCCTCAGACATAAGTCTTCCTTAATTCACGGCCTGCTCAAAAATACCGGCAGTGCTGCTACACCGCTGTTACAGGCAACGGATCATTTAATCCAGCGTATCATCCACGACCAGACTAACAAACACAGGTAATACTTGACTTCGAATCAGCTTTTACTATCTGGGCCCAATTTCCTGGTAATTGTATCTTCCTGATTGCGCTTTTAAATGAACACCTGACAATCTGTGAATATAGACATTCCCCACCGGCCACAATAATATGGATATTTTTCGGTGACTCAATGATGTGTACCGATGTTGAGTCATCGGATGTTCTGGCCAGCCATTCAGGTTGTAACGCCTGAACTCCGGGATATTGCTGTTTATACTTACCCCAGGGCATTACAGCGTTGGCATAAATAAACTCACGAATATCCTGCTTTGACAGACCTGCATCGGCAAGGCAGCGCGCATGTGTTTGACCGATTACCAGGACATATTCCCAGTCTGTAGCGTAGGGTACCTGCCCCAGGGTAGTCATTGTATCAACCACTGCATTTAAGATTTCCGGTCCGCAGTGTTCGGCATCCTCCACACATATGGGCGGGAATGCTGCAAAAGCAGTTACCGTACTGCTGTCGGCAGGGTAACCTCTTTCCTGATGAAGCGGTGTCCACGGATTTACACCTTGTTGATATACATAGTGTTTTTCGCACTCGGCAACACAGAAGGTAAACTCCTGGCTGCTGCCTTGTCCCTTCATATCATTTATGCCGATATACGCCCTGCCCGCATTGATGAGCACCAGCCTAACCGCACGCCCGATGGTAGCATTTGCTTGATGGCCACGGCTAAAGCAGCCCACACCCGACTCAATACCCACATCGGTAGAGACCGGCCCATTTACGATGAGCAACGGAGTCACTGGCCCGGTGGTCGCCTGCATTCCAGCAGTCCCCCAGGCCACAACACCGCAAGCGAATGCCGGATCGATAACGGCCTCTACCGCGGCGATAATAACCGGAAGGTAACTTGGCTTGGCACCAGCCATAACCGCATTGATAGCAATGTTTCGGATGGTGGCCATTCCGTTTCCAGGCGCCACTATCCCCAGCACCTCATCGGGACTGCGGTCTGTTCCTGTTAACATCCAGTCTACCGCTTCCCGGCTGGGCGGAATGATCGGTAGGCCATCCGTCCATTTATTTTCATAAAAAAGGTTATTAACTGCTTGAATAGCTTTCGTACCGGATATGCCGCTGATTCGTATGATCTCTGATTCCGGCTTTACGTTAACTTTTTTAGATTCTTCGACCTCCCTTGGCTCGGTAAAACCGGTCAGCGCATCAATAATAGCATCCAGAACTCTCTCCGCTCTCTCCTGTATCGTATTCTTTGGCATTCCGCCCAACGGGTGTGGGACTTCAATAATACTGAAACCTGGCATTCCCTCCTTACTGGAAACCCACTTTGCCTGCGGTACAAAGTGACTGGTAACAATGACCACAGCAGGAGTCCCGAGCTTCTCTATGTTTACCGAGTCGTGGATACTCCACGAGGTACATGACCCTCAGTCTCCGGTAGCACCAATCACCGCATCGGATTCCGCCGCCATTCGCCTTATCATTTCAGGTGCGGCTGGAAATCCCGCGTTAAAAAATTTAAGCTTTACACCTTCGTATCTACATTGCAGTAATGCTCCAATTGAATCCAATACTACATTTCCACCTGGTTTTCCATTCCAGAATAGACCCACTTTTTTATTGTTTAAATCTTCAAGACGCGGGGCCGGTCCATAAACCACGGCCTCATACTCGGCAGTAGGGTCAAGTACTTCCCAAACCACCGCTGAACCTTCAACTCCCTCTTCAGACATAATCCTGCACCTCAGGGTGATAGTGATAAAAACTTGTTTCGGGATGGGTTGAATATACAAAAAAGAAAGTAGTAGGTCAAGAAAAATCAACCAGAAGATGTAATCCCTTAGAAGCTGTTAAAAAAAGAAAAGGGGTCAAAAATGAAAAGGGGTTAGATCCCAACAATCAACAAATATTTGTCAAAAGTTGAGACCCCAAGCATTTTCCTTTTCCTTTGATAACCTATCACCGGATTGATCCTTTTTTTCATTTCCCAAGGTTCGAAGCTACCTGCTCCCACGGATAGGCGAAGCAGGCGGGCCGCCTCCTCATCCTCGATGAAACTGATGATTTTCATCCTCCCTTGGAATTTGGGGCAAGTCAAGGGGTCCGCCTCATACGGGTGACCCCAAGTGTTTTCTCCCTCGATCCCTTATAACCCTAAATAGGCATTGATCACACTCTGAACTTCCTCGACCATCACCTGGCCATTCCCATCGAGATCGTTGCAGGACTGAACAAAAACAACTTGTAAATATTGATTAATACACTTTTGAACCTCATCAATAGAGGTCAACCCATTTCCACTGCAATCTCCTGCCAAAAACCGCTCCATAGCATTTCCTTTTAAAGCTACCTCCAGAGTGGATGAATCAGAATCATTGGATGGGACAGAAAGCATCGCACTTCTTACCCCTATGGATGAGGGCTGAAACCCTACTTTGACCATGCAATTCTCAAATTGCTTTAAGGTCTTTCCTGAACATTTATCCTCAATGATTGAAAACTCTTCGCTATGGGGCCCTGTTTTATTGATATTACCCAATACCAGATCAAGGGTCCCTGTGCTTGTGACGTTCACGATCTTGTCAGAAGGGGTGGTGTTGATCACGACATTCCCAAAATTTAAATCCTGAGCATTATCCGGAAGCGTGACTACGATATTGGCAGGGCTTTCGGTTGTGAATTGCCATGAATATTCTGAAGCCATGGGATTGCCAACTTTGTCTTTTATCCCTGGAGCGAGCCGTGCCGTGTAAGTTGTGGACGCTGTTAATGGAATGGATGGAATGAAAAGGGCAGTCCATGTCACTTCATTATAATTGACTGCACCTAACATTCGGGGGTAAGAAGCTTAGAAAATTAAAGATTACAGGTTGAAAGTATGGCCATAAAGGCCATTCCGCAAGATGAATAGCTGTTGCCAAAGTCCTCCCAAAGAACTCACCATGAGATCTGTGCCAAGCAGGGTTCAAATAACGAATTTCTCCCCAAAGGCGTCACAGGCATTGATAAGCCGGTTGACCTCATCATCGCTTAAGGGTTCGCGCTTGTATTGGTAGGGCTTAGATTAGAGTAAAATTTACTTGCTATTTTTTGCAGTCCTTCTTTTTAGCTTTTCCTACGCACTGATAACAAAACTTACCAGAGGTAGGTTTTCTTGTCACTTCTTTATAATCCGATGATGGCCACTGGGAACAATTCTGGCACCAATGCCATGTGTCCTTGCCATTCCTTTTTCGATAAACGGGCATAATTGAAATCCTCCTTTTTTATAGATTTCTTGTTTCTGCCGTTCATTATACAACAAAGCGACAGGATGATGCAACTAAATTATCCACAAGTGAGGAAAATAAAGGGCTTGATAGAGAGAAGAGAAGGGGAATGTCGCCTTTTTACACAAAGACGACAACAAATTGGCCAGCAAAATGACATTCCGGATACTCCTT
>JBDROD010000102.1:0-7706 GCA_043810415.1 Candidatus Zixiibacteriota bacterium
GACCTGTTTTTTCCCCGGTCAAGGTTCCGCTGGGAAAAGCCATATAGAAGATCTTCCCCTTCCCCCCTTTAAGGCTGTAATAATTTCCCGGGTCCGTGGGAACTGCTACCACCCGCTTCTCGATTCCCTGAATATCCAGCCCCACATGTTCGATGATTTTCTCTTTTATCGCTTCCCTCTCCTTCTTCTCTTTTTCCTTCCGCTTCCAGCTCTCTTCCAAAGACTCGGTTTCATCGCTCTGCGGGGCAAAAGGAGATAGACTATCCGCCTGTAAAGTCACCACGTAGATCCGGGTCATCCGGTTATAGGTGAAGCTCGGCTCGAAATGTCCCAGTTCGGCATTGAAGTCCCGGTCGGAAAGAAAATAAAGATAGCTTCCTTCCGGATCGAAGACCGGGTTGAAATCGTTGGTGAAATCCTCGGTTACCCGGTAGGTTTTTTTATCCCCCAGGGAGTAAAGAAAGACGGAGTAGAACATGTTCTTGGCCGGTTTGGCATAGGCGATCCATTTATTGTCCGGGGACCAATCGTAATCCGTGATCTCCCAGTTTTTGGTGCTGTCCACCAGGGTGATCTTTTTGTTTTGGATCTCGAGATAATATAATTTCAAATCTTTATCCGCAAAGAGAAGCATCTTGCTGTCGGGTGACCAGACCGGGGCGAAATGAAAACAATGTCCATCCGTGGTGATCCTTTGCTCCTCCCCGTTTCCGTCCTGGGGAATGAGGTATATTTCTTCCTCTCCGCTTCGGTCCGAAATGCAGGCGATCCACTTTCGGTCCGGCGACCAGATCGGATTTTTCTCCCGGCTGCCGGAGGAGTTGGACAGATTGCGGGTATTCCCTTTTTCCGCTGGAACGGTGAAGATCTCCCCCCGGGCGGCAAAAAGTGCCCTTTTTCCATCCGGGGAAAGTGCGAATTCCGAGATATGATCCTTGACCGTGATGAATTCCGGAAGAGTCCCGCTTTTATCGTCGGGAATCTGCACCGTTATCTTCCGAGTCTTTTCCGTTTTTAAATCCAGCACGTAAAGGTACCCGCCGTTCTCGTACACAATGGCACCCGGTCCCAAACTGGGCCATTTGACGTCGAAGTCAGAGTGATCGGTTATCTTTCTGGTTTTCTTGGTGGAAAGATCATAACAGTATATGTTCGCCCGACCATCCCGGTCGGAAACGAAATAGATTCTATCCTCGAACCACATGGGTGAGGTATCGGTCCCCTCCCAATCGGTTATCTTCTCGATGCCGTTGTTCTTCAGATCGTAAATCCAGATGTCCTGCGCCAGGCCGCCCTTATATCGTTTCCAGGTGCGAAAGTTGCGAAAGGTCCGATTATAAGCGATTTTAGTTCCGTCCGGGGAAAATGAAGTGAGTCCTGCTTCGGGTAAAGGCAAACTTTCCGGGAATCCCCCTTCTTTCGAGACTAAGTAGAGTCTTTGAAACCAGGTGTTGTAGCTGTCCCGCCAGGAGCGGAACAAGATCCTTCTTCCGTCGGGATGCCAATCTAAAACCATGTCGTCGAAACCCGCCCGGTCCGACAGGTTCTCAAAACCGGGCCTGTAGGTTAATCTCTTGGGCTCTCCCCCTTCCGCCGGGATCAGGTACACGTCCGTATTCCCCCCGTACTGACCGGTGAAAGCGATCCACTTACCGTCGGGGGAGAATTTGGGAAAAAGCTCCATTCCCCTATCCGAGGTAAGTCTTCTCGCCAATCCCCCTTCTTGAGGGACCAACCACAGATCCCCCGCATAAACAAAGACGATCTTATCTTGATAGATATCCGGAAACCTCATCAACCTGGATTCTTCGGCTTGTCCCAAGTTGAACCCAAAAATACAGCCCATAAGAAGAAACAAAATCAATTTAAAGTATCGCACATTTCCCTCCCATATCTAAATAAATCCGTTTTAGCGGCGGACAGCGGTATGAACCGGATGGTTCGTACCGACGGTTGGTGGTCGGCGGACGATTAAATTGGACATCCATTTACATCCACCTTTGTCCCGGGCGGAGTGTTGGGACATTTATCCAACCCGTCATAAATTCCATCACCGTCGGAATCTATGGGGCAGCCTTTTTCGTCCACCTTTGCGCCCCGCGGGGTATCCGCGCAGAAATCGATCCGGTCGGGCACGCCGTCTTTATCCGAATCCTTCAGTTTTCCAAAATGGTAATTGATCCCCAGAAAAACCTCCAGGCTCGCCTTGGGCAGATCCAGCTCATCTGGTGCCGCACCGATTATGTCCTTGGAACCGGTGAAGCTGGTAAGGACCCGGGTAAGGAAGTGAATCTTGGTGCCAAAATTTAAACTCCATTTTTCTTTGAACCGGTATTCCAATCCGCCACCAACTA
Organism: Candidatus Zixiibacteriota bacterium; assembly: GCA_043810415.1. Lineage (GTDB taxonomy): Bacteria > Zixibacteria > MSB-5A5 > MSB-5A5 > SM1-73 > CAIVRH01. The sequence continues at coordinate 2,355 of JBDROD010000102.1, forward strand.
CCAGTACCAAATCCTGATCTTTCAAATCAAAAGGAACTTGGTACTTATCCGGCACCTGCACGTATTCACCGTTTTTATCTTTGACCTTCCAGAAAGCTATTCCCACCCCCCCCAGAACGTAAGGATTCATCTTCTCTAAAGGTCTAAATTGATATCTCAGAGAAGCGTCCAGCCAGGTTTGGGTATACCGGTTGCCATCGCTCTTGCGGGAAAAGGTCAATCCGGCTCCCTCTCCCTCACTCCCCGACAGGTCTGCTTCCCGGGTTATGGCATAAGCTGCGGATAGCCCTAAAGAGATTTTTTCCATTAAAGCATACTTGAAAGAAAGTCCCCCCTGATCTCCGACGGTATAAATGTCGGAATGTTCCGAAAGCCCCAATTTCCAAAACCCTCCTTGCAGTCCGAACGAGAATTTACGGCTGTAATCTTGAGCCTCCACAGTGGAGACCAGTAAACATAACAGAATAAGCGGCAGAGAAATCCAAATCATTTTATGCATTAACAACCTCCGGTTATGGTCGGCCTTGCAAAAATCTTCTGGTTAAGAAACGTGGGGTTTCGCCGGATGTCAAGAATTTTGTTATAGACCTATGAGTAAGTGGGGAAAACGATCTGGTAACATTTCTGATCCTGCGGGTCCTAACCCTGTTCGGCGAGGAATCAATGATCTCTAATCTCGTAGGCAGGGCTCCCAGCCCTGCCAAAAGTGGTTTTTTTTAAATACCTTGATCTTGTTTTACGGTAAAACCTTCCGAAATCGACATAAGATAGCCGATAAAAGAAAATGAAGACACCTTACTAAATTTATTGATTTCCATCACCCGGTAAGGTAAATTGAATGTGAAGTTCGGTAACTTTTAAAACGAAAGAGAAAAGTATCGCCAGGCAAAAAACTATCATAAATAGGAGTGATAAATGAAAAGATATTTCTTAATCCTACTGATGATTTTACTGACAGCAGCACTGACTGAATCGGTTTGGGCTCAAGCAGATTCTTCTTCTATTGGGATGATCCCTCAGGGAAAAAGCGGTAAATTGATCGTCTACTACGGTGGTGAAGAGAGCGGTTCGGAGATTTATTCGGTAACAAAACAGGAAGGGAACGTCGTCCTTTTCGATACCTCCCAATTTCAGGTTTCCGGAATAAGCATACTGATAAAGCTGCAGCTGGTTATGGACACCACCCTCTCAGCCATTAATCTGAACATCAACGGAAGCGCACCCGGCGGTCCTTACCAGATAAAAACAGAATTTACGAATGGAAAGGCTGTAAATCACATCAGCGGCGGACTGGACACCACCTACGAGGTACCGGTGCATAAGGATGCATTGATCCTGCCTAACGGGATATTCTACCCTTATACCTTCCTGGTGCAGAGGTATGATCTCGATAAAGGAGGCACCCAGCAGTTCTACGCATATACTTCTCCTATGGAAATCGATTTGAAAGTCGAAGACAAGGGTAAAGAGAAGGTTGATTTTGACACCTCTTCGGTGGAATTAAGACAGTTCTTTGTAAATGTGGCTGGAATGGTGGGAGTCTATGTCTGGGCAAACGATGACGGGGAAATTTACAAAATAAGCATACCCATGCAGGGAATCGAGGTTTACAAGGAAGGATATGAACCAGGAAAAACTAAATCGGAATCCGATACCATTCGATAACTATATCTAATTGGGGAAGTGAGATACAAATCCGGTGACATAGAATTGAGCGGAACAGCAGCCATATCGCATGGTGATGCGAAAAATGCCTCCGCTATCCCATTGCATTTCGGATACTGTACCTCTGGAACGGGAGGAACAATCTTACGAATTTTGATTCTTCAATCAACACCAGGCTTTGGCTCAGATTTTATCCGACTGCGGAATCCTATTTTTAGATACCTCAAAAGAGGGATGGAGAAAAGCTAAAAGAATTACCAAACCGTCACCTTTCGGATTTGTTTTGGATGGCTCGGCTACTTAGAACTATCACAGAACCAAACCGATATGGATAAAAAAGGATATGCCTGAACTGGAACCTCAAAGACTTTAACCTTGAACTTTCAACTTTCAACTTTGAACTTTAAACGCTTTTAGTTTTCTTGAACCCTCGAACCCTTGGTTTATTATGAAATTAGTAACTTCGTCCCAGATGAGAAATATCGATAAGAAAACCATTGAAGGTGTGGGCATCCCCGGTCTGGAGCTGATGGAGAAGGCGGGAAAAGGTGTGGCGGAAGTAGCTAGGGAAATGCTGGGAAATCCTGCCGATAAGAAAGTGGTTATTTTTTGCGGGAGAGGAAACAACGGCGGTGATGGTTTTGTGGTGGGGCGCTATCTGGCGCAATGGGGAGCACAAGTTGAGTGTTTCTTAACCGCCAAGAAGGAAGGAGTCAAGGGTGATGCTAAAACAAATTTGAAAAAGGCATTGGATATAAAACTGTCTGTCCGGGAGGTTCTAAACGAAAAGGAAATCCCCTCCCCTATGGAAGCGCATTTGATCTTGGATGCTCTATTCGGCACCGGTTTCGATGGCGAGATCACCGGATATTTAAAAAATCTGGTTGATAGTATTAATGCTTCCGGAATACCGGTTCTCTCAGTGGACGCACCATCCGGTCTTCATTCCGATACCGGTGAATTCACCGGAGTATGTGTCAAAGCGACCCGAACCGTGACCATGGCACTGCCCAAGATCGGTCATTTCTTTTTCCCGGGGAAAGCCATGTCGGGAAAAGTTTCGATGGTGGATATCGGAGTTCCTCCGAAGGTGGTGGAAGAAGAAAAAATCGATTTGAATTTGATCGCCGAAGAAGAGGTCAGGCAGATTATCCCTCGCAGGCCACCGGATGCTTACAAGGGGACCTGCGGCAGGGTGGTTTTGATTGCCGGATCGACCGGACTGACCGGAGCGGCATCTTTGGCTTCACTCTCTTCTCTGAGGACCGGTGCTGGAATGGCTGTTCTGGGCATTCCCAAAACATTGAATCCCATCCTGGAAGTAAAATTAACCGAGGTGATGACCAAGCCGTTGCCGGATGTGAGGAAAAAGGGAGCGTTGGCTTTGAGAGGACTGGGAGAGATAAGAGAGCTTTTGAAATGGGGGGACTGCTGCGCCATCGGACCCGGCTTGGGACAGCATTTCGAAACCGTAGAGTTGGTAAGAAGATTAGTAAACAAATTGCAGATCCCTGCGGTGATAGATGCGGACGGATTAAATGCAATTGCCAAAGATACTTCTATCCTAAAGGAATGCAAAGCACCGTTGATCTTGACTCCCCATATCGGAGAGCTGTCCCGCTTAAATGGTGTGCCGATACCGGAAATTGCCCAGGATAGAATAAGATATGCCTCTGATTTCGCTAAGGAATACAATTGCGTTTTAGTTTTCAAGGGCGCACCAACCATAATTTCCGAACCAAATGGACAGTCTTACGTTAATCCGACGGGCAATGCCGGTATGGCAACAGCTGGCTCAGGCGATGTATTGACCGGAATCCTGGTAGGGCTTTTGGCACAGATGTTAACGTTAGAAAAGGGGGAGGATGTAAAGAAGATAATGCTTGACACCGCTTGTGCCGGAGTATTCATTCATGGCTTAACCGGCGATCTGGCGAAGGAGGAAAAAGGTGAAATGGGCATGATCGCTGGTGACATGATGGAAAAGATTCCGGAAGCATTGCAGAGATTGGTCAACGGATGGAACGGATCAAACGGATGAAATCAAACGGATCAGATTAGTCTCATCCGTTGATCATCAATCCGCTAAATCCGTTGACGAGAGAAAGAGATATGGACGATCAAACTGCTAAAAAGATAAAAGATATTTCTAATTATATTTTCCCAGATTTAGTTAAACTTAGAAGGGAACTCCATCAACACCCGGAATTATATTTCAAGGAGTATAGGACTTCTGAGAGAATAGCAAAAGAACTGACCCATCTAAAAATCAGAGTAAAAAAGGAGATTGCCAAAACCGGAGTAGTAGGATTATTAGTAGGGGCAATTCAGGAATTGCCCCGGCAAAATTATCCTAAAAAGAAAAATACCGGAAAAACCGTCGCATTGCGGGCCGACATGGACGCTCTCCCTATATTGGAACAAACCAATCTCCCGTATAAATCAAAAAACCAGGGAATAATGCATGCCTGTGGGCATGACATTCACATGACCTGCGTCATCGGAGCAGCTAAGATACTTTCTGCCATGAAGAATGAATTAAACGGAAACGTGAAGTTTATATTCCAGCCCAGCGAAGAGGTCCAACCGGGTGGGGCAAAACCGATGATCCAAGCCGGGGTGTTGAAAAATCCGAATGTCTCCGGCATATTCGGATTACATTGCGATCCCTCCATACCGATTGGCAAGATCGGAGTCCGCCAAGGACCCTTCATGGCTCAGGCGGATGATTTCGATATTATCATTCACGGCACCGGCGGCCACGGCGCCAGACCGCACGATGGGGTTGATGCTATAGTCGTCGCAGCTCAAGTAATTCAGGCTCTGCAGACCATCGCCTCCCGAAAGATCAGCCCGGTGGAGCCGGTGGTGATAAGTGTGGGCAAAATAGAAGGGGGAACTGCACGTAATATAATTTGTGACCGGGTGACATTGAAAGGAACTGCCCGCAGCTTGAACCAAAAGGTAGCGAATAGAATTCCTATGCTGCTGAAGGAGATTGCCGGTGGAATAGCCAAAAGCTCCGGTGCATCCGCTGAAGTGATCTATCATACCGGCTATCCGGTTTTGGTAAATCCGCCCAAGACGACGGATTTGGCTCGAAACACTATCTTGAGTATGCTAGGAGAGGATGCGGTTTACGAGATACCGAAGCCGTTGATGGGAGCAGAGGATTTTGCTTACTTTTTGCAGAAAGTGCCCGGCTCGTTTTTACGATTGGGAACAAGAAATCCCGGCAAAGGCACCACCTACCCCTGGCATCATCCCAAATTTAACGTGGATGAAGATGCCATAAAGATCGGGGCATCGGTTCTGGCCGGGTTAGCTTTTGACTTCTTGAGCAATTGAAAACCTTTCCCCGATTTCTCTTCTCCGCTTTGTGGAGAGAGGAATAAAGGGTAAGGTGAACGTAATCTCTAATAGAGAACCTTAGAAGACAAATTGTCGGTGGGAAGGGGTGTAGTGGATAAGAATCAGAAATTCATAAAAATCCTTGTTCAGGGATTGTTTCTCTGCTCTATTTATATATTGATCTACTCTCCCTTAATCCAAGCCCGGGGAAAGTATCTGGAAGGTGATTGGGTAAGCTATTCCGTATTTCGATACGTCACCTCCGTAGCCTTGGATTACCGTCATGTCTATTTCGGGACCACCGGCGGTGTGACCCGGTATGACCGGTGGGATAAA
>JBDROD010000103.1:0-2940 GCA_043810415.1 Candidatus Zixiibacteriota bacterium
AGAAACAAAGCAAACAACAAAAGTATATGTATTCTCCGCACATTCTACTCCTTTCCTTAAGCTTTCTGTATTATGATAGTTTAATCCCACATTAATATAAGGAATTTCAAGCCGGAGAACAAGGATATTTTTGATTATATCAAAGAAAAGTGTCAGGAGTACGGGGTTAGTGTCCTATTACTGGGTCGATCATTTTAAATTGTCAAAGTTTAAAATCCTTGGTCAATCGGGAATTCCCAGTGCATCTTTTTCCCCAATCTTTTACTGTGTCCTCAAAGAACTTATATGCCTTTTTTGCTTTTGCTTTTCCTATCCCATATTCCTAACGTCTTTCTTTGTCTGTAGCTGTCAACAGTTCCATTAATTTTGGGGCAACATAGAGTTTCTTTCTTTTCTTCTCAGTAACCTCATGCAGTATCCCTACCTCTACAAGTCTCAGTACACCTCTTTTTACAGGGTTAAACTGTACCTTCCACTTTTTGCTCAATCCAGAAATCGAAATCACGGGATTATAGAAAATCTCATCAATCAGCCGGCGGGCGGTTTCTGGAATCCTTTTGGTAGCCTCAATCCTCTTTTGGAATTCAGTATGAAGATCGAGAATCTTCTTTGAGTCAGTTATGGCATCTTGACACTGGGTGATTACCCCTCGCAAGAAAAATTCCATCCATCCTATCCAATCACCTTTCTGACTTACCTTGAGGAGTCTGGTGTAATATTCATCCCGATATTTATCAAAAAAGGCGGAGAGATAAAGAAGCGGTTGGGTTAAATATCCTCGCTCGCAAAGTAGAAAAGTAATCAGAAGTCGACCGACACGACCATTTCCATCGAGGAATGGATGGATTACCTCAAATTGATAGTGCATTAGTGCGCACTGAATCAGAGGTCGCTCCTTTGGATTTGAATGAAGATATTTTTCCCATTCGCTCAGTGCTTGTTTCATCTCTTCCACAGTAGGAGGAACAAAAGTAGCATCGTTTAGAGAACAACCAGGAGGACCAATCCAGTTCTGGCTGCGGCGAGGTTCACCAGGTGTGGCTTGTTCCCCCCTGACGCCTTTCATCAAAACTTTGTGTATCTCACAGATCAATCTCAACGACAACGGTAATTTATTTAGACGGTAGATTCCATGTTCCATTGCACTCACGTAATTGCTAACCTCTCGAACATCGGGAACTTTCGGTTCTTCGGATTTAGTTGCTTCAAAGAAAAACAAATCACTTAGCGAAGCCTGAGTACCTTCTATCCGAGAACTGAAAACTGCTTCTCGGCGGATATAAGGTCCAATCAAAAAGTAAGGGTTAGCTAACAACCTTCCGGTCCCTGAAAGTTCGCCTATCAATCTCTCAGCTTCGCAAAGCAACTCTATTAGCTTTTCATCGTAACTAATGGAGGGTGGGAGTAGATTAGGAACAAAACTCCAATATCCTTGAGGCGTTTTTATGCATTTGCCCGCTATTTGATTTTGAAAGTCTTTGGGATTCAATGCCTTTACCTCTTTTATGGATTCTACAAGAAGCTGTTTTCTTATTGACGAATCCTGCAATAAGAAACCTTCTTATTGACGGGAACTGCCATATTCGTCAATAAGGATAGTGGTTATTAACATATACGTCAATAACAAAATATTTATTGACGGGAACTGCCATATTCGTCAATAACAGAATCCTTATTAATAAATCCGTTAATAGCAGAATATTAAGTTATCAACATTCTATCTCCATAATTACTCATGCATTGTTTCCGAAAATAACCTCCTCATTATTTTGTAAGCGATTTTTTAGTAGGACTGAATGATTATATAAATCAGAGAGGATTGATAGTCAAGAAAATTATGATTCCAAATCAAGGTTGGTTTATTTTTTATTATCTGCCTTTCACGGTAATATCCAAAGTTGTTTTGCGGCGGTCGGCGGACGACGGACAGCGGTATGAAGCAGATGGTACATACCGGCGGACACAAACAGTCAAGCTTTTATCATAACCTTTCCCTCTTCCCCTTCTTCTCCTTCCACCGAAATCTCTACTGGCAAAAACTGTTTCACCACCCAGATATTGGTCAAAAAATGATTGGTGATTTTGGATACGGTGAAAGTAGACTGTCCTTCAGCTAAAGCCAAATAGGGGATAAGCTGGTCTGCCAAGTGCGGATCAACGGCTCCTCCGGACCGAACAAAATGCAGGAAATCCTCACACGCTTCCTCTGCTACCTTCTCCGCCCTTTTACCAATCTCACCCAAAGAGGAGAATCCAGCGAAAGTGTTTTCAAATTCGGCTTTCAAAAAAAAGAAAGTCCCTTGACCGACGGAGGGAGCTTGATAAATACCGATCTCTGTTGAAAAACCTTTTTCTCTTAGAATATTCACAGCATGATCTCTTTGTCTTTCTGCTATGGACATAGGTAAATTGGAAACCACCGAGATTCCAGATAAACGAATTAGTTTTCCCCTTTCTGACAATTCCATTGGGTTAAATTTCAATGTAGGCTGGATGGTGCCTAATACCTCCCCTCCCCCTTTGGGATACCAACCCCACTTATTTATCTCAAGCTCGACATTACATCCGATCTTCCTCACAGTCGGGGCGAAAATCTCTTTAAGATAATCGAAGGGAGGACTCCAGGGGACATGGGTTCCGCCCAGAATTTTGATTTTAGATGAAGTATGCGCATGACACAAAGGTAAAAAAAGAGTTTGCAGAACCAAAGAGGTCGAGCCGGCGCTTCTCTTTTTCTCCGACACGTCGAAGCTTAAATCTCCGCCGGTTATATACCCGGGTGAAAACCGCAAAGAAGTTGACTGAAGGATATCTCCTTCGACTGTTGCTCCGCTAATCTTCCTGCAGGCAGAAACCGAGGTGAGGTGCTGAGGCTGCAAGCCGGGAACTTTCCTCCCCCGGCGGATGTTAGTTATCTCCACCGGCTTTTTTAAAATACAG
>JBDROD010000104.1:0-18306 GCA_043810415.1 Candidatus Zixiibacteriota bacterium
ATCAGATCACGGTGAAGGAGTTATTGGAAAGCATCCAGGGACCGATTCATTTCACCAGGTGCTTGAGCAATTTGGGGGATTGCGATCGAAAAGATGTATGTGAGCTTCGTAAATTATGGAAAAAGGCACAGGATTATTCGATCAAGCTTCTTACTCAGCATACCTTGGCGGATTTGGTTTAATATATCTCCATCCTTTTTTTTAAGCACAAAAAGCGGCAATTAAATTCCACCAATTCCTTACCCCTGGCTGAGTTATTGATATTAACATGGGGGAGAGTTCATCTGAATTTTTAAAAGATGAGGTAGTGATGAAAGAGAGAACGACATTGAAAGATCTGGATCTGGGTTTGGGCAAGAGAACCAGACTAAATCGGCTGCTATATCGATATGGTCCGGCTAACGGCACCTTGCTTTTCCTCCCCATCGATCAAGGGTTGGAGCACGGTCCGGTGGACTTTTTTACCAATCCCGAATCGGCCGATCCGTTTTTTCAACTGAAGCTGGCAAAAGAGGGAGGTTATTCGGGAATAGTGTTCCATATCGGTTTGGCGGAAAAATATCTTAAAAACTTCGCCGGCGAAGTTCCACTGGTTTTGAAGCTGAACGGAAAGACCAACATCCCCAAAGATAATTACGCCTTCTCGCCGCAGACCGCATCGGTAAAGGATGCGGTGAGACTGGGAGCAGATGCAGTGGGATATACCCTGTACGTCGGTTCCCCGGCTCAGGGTGAAGACATTCATCAATTCTACCGGATAAGGGAGGATTGCGAGAAGTTCGGGATGCCTTTGATCATGTGGGCTTATCCGCGGGGAGAGGCGATCGACGCCAAGGGGGGGAGAGACAGTTTATATGCCGTCGATTATGCCGCCCGGGTGGCATGCGAGCTGGGGGCGGATCTGGTGAAATTGAATCTACCGGAATATGACGAATCAAAAGCCAAGGATTTGCCCAAACCATACAATCAGATGAAAGTGTCCCATCTGGAAGCCATGGAGGAGGTGGTAAAATCAGCCGGCAAAACCCTGGTCTTGGTCTCCGGCGGGAGCAAACTATCGGATGAAGATCTGCTGGAAAAAGTGAAAATCTCGATGGAAGCGGGCGTTACCGGTTTAATTTTCGGCCGCAACATGTGGCAGAGGAACTTGGATGAGGCGTTGAAGCTTGCGGAGAAGATCAAAAGGATCATGTCGGAATACAGCGTTTAAAGTTCAAGGGTTCAAGAAAATAAAAGCGTTCAAAGTTCAAGGTTCAAGGGTTCAAGGATTCGAGAGAAGAGAAAGGCATTCAAAATTAAAAGATTCAAGATCAAATAGGTTGTTCATACGAGATGCTTTTGGATTCCAATATTTTTCGGATTTTGAATATTGACCGGTATTTTTTATTTTGCATTTAAAATTTTTATTCTCGGAGATTCATGCCTATAAAATCAGATAAGTGGATTAAGAGAATGGCGAAGGAGCATAAGATGATCGTGCCATTCTCCGGCGGTCAGGTAAAGAAAGGGATTATCTCCTTTGGGCTTTCATCTTACGGTTACGATATCCGGGTGGCGGACGAGTTCAAAGTATTTACCAACGTGAACTCGACCGTGATAGATCCCAAATGCTTCGATCCCCAATCGCTGGTGGATTTCAAGGGAAAGGTTTGCATCATTCCCCCCAACTCGTTTGTTCTGGCACGAACGGTGGAGTATTTCAAAATCCCCCGGAATATACTGACCATCTGCCTGGGAAAATCGACCTATGCCCGGTGCGGGATAATCGTAAACGTCACTCCCTTTGAGCCGGAATGGGAAGGATATGCCACTTTGGAGATTTCCAACACCACTCCTCTCCCTGCGAAAATCTACGCAAACGAGGGGATAGCCCAGATAATCTTTCTGGAAGCAGACGAGATATGCGAAAAATCCTATAAAGACAAGAAAGGGAAATACCAGGCGCAAAAGAAAATTACATTACCTAAACTTTAGATTCCGAAGATACAGTTGCGATTTACCAGAGAGCAGAGTTGAGGAATGAGGGTCATGGACAGAGGGTCAGGGGTCAAGGGTCAAGTGACTCATATACTCGATGTGTTTTTGTTCTGTCAGGACTACTCCGGAAAGTGTGTCAGATCTTTGGACTTGACATAACTCTGAATGGATTTATAACCTTCTGAAAACTCGGTATCTACCATTATCAGACAGGGAAAATCATCAAAACATTTCAAAACTTAAGGGAATATTCCCCGTAATAGATTAAGATTGTGAAATTTTTCACTAACTTTCGAAAGACGCAGAAAAGACATCGAGATTATTTTTAAAGTAGGGGCAATTCATGAATTGCCCCTACAGCACATAAAGGTGATTTACAAATCACCCCTACAATACATAAAGGAGGATCATGTTAAAGGAGATACGGATACATGGACGCGGAGGCCAGGGGGTGGTAACCGCCGCGGAGCTTATGGCGGTAGCTGCCTTTGAGGACGGGAAGTATGCCCAAGCATTCCCCTCCTTCGGAAGCGAGCGTATGGGTGCTCCGGTGCAATCGTTTGTGCGAATCGCGGATCATAAGGTTACAAGCCGCAGCCAGATATACCAGCCCGATTACCTGATAATTCAGGACAACACTTTGATCGGGGCTATAGACGTGCTCAGCGGTTTGAAACCGGATGGAATGGTTCTGGTGGATACGGAGAAATCCCCGGAGGAGTTGAAGCTTAAAACATCGGCTCAGGTTAAGACCATCCCCGCCACCCGCATTGCCCTGGAGGTAATAGGTCGGGCGGTTCAAAACACCACCCTGATGGGTGCGTTTGCCGGAATTACCGGATTGATCTCCGTGGAGGCGATGATCAAAAGCGTAAAGGAGAGATTTCCCGGCGAGATAGGGGAAAAGAACGCGCGAGCGATCCAAAAAGCTTATGATATGATGAAAGGAGAAAAAAGTGCCTAAATCTACGCGACCCGAAGGGATAGCGGTTAAACCGGGTTCGAGCAAGGAATACAAAACCGGAAGCTGGAGGGTAAAAAAGCCGGTTTTTAAGCATGAGAAATGCAACGACTGCAGGATATGCGTGATGGTTTGCCCGGATGGGGTGATATTCGGAGAGGACAAGAAATATCGGGCGGACATGGAATTCTGCAAAGGATGCGGAATCTGTGCGGAGGAATGCCCGGTTAAGGATATCGAGATGGAACTGGAGGTGCGATGATGAAAAAAGTGTTGGAAGGATCAAGAGCAGTAGCAGAGGCGGTGAAGGTATGTCGACCCAACGTGATCTCCGCCTATCCCATCACTCCGCAAACCCATATCGTGGAGAACCTTTCCAAGATGGTGGCGGATGGAAAGCTGAAGTCTGAGTTCATCAACGTGGAGAGCGAATTCGCCGCAGCCTCGGTTATCCTGGGGGCGTCTGCTACCGGAGCCAGAGCATACTCCACCACCACCTCCCAGGGTTTGCTGTTGATGCTGGAGGTTCTTTTTAATATAGCCGGTTTGCGGCTTCCCGTTTCCATTACCTGTGCCAACCGTTCCGTTTCCGCTCCCATCAACATATGGAACGATCACCAGGACGCCATGACCATAAGGGATTCGGGATGGATCCAGCTGTATGCCGAGGATTGTCAGGAAGCAGCCGACATGCAGATCCAGGCATACAAGATCGGAGAGAATCCGGAGATCTCCCTTCCGGTGATGGTCAACATGGACGGATTCATCCTCACCCATGCTTTTGAGCCGGTGGAGCTGATCGATCCCCAGATGGCGGACAAGTTTCTCCCCACCTATAAACCCAAAAAATACTTGACCACCAAGGATCCGATGACTTTCGGTATCTTAGCAGAGCCCGCTTATTATATGGAGACCAGGTATCGACTGGTACAGGCAGTCGATGCAGCCAAGCCGGTGATAGAGGAGGTAGCGAACGAGTTTGAGAAAATGTTCGGCAGATATTCCGGCGGCATGGTGGATAAATACAGACTGGAAGGGGCTAAGACCGCCTTAGTGGGAATGGGTTCGGTGGTCGGCACCATGCGTGAGGTGGTGGATGAGCTTAGGGATAAAGGTCAGAACGTGGGTTTGCTCAAGGTTCGGGCTTTCCGACCTTTCCCCAAAGAGGCGATTTTCGATGCGTTGAAAGACGTAGATACAATTATAGTATTTGAAAAAGCCTTGTCTTTGGGATTGGGAGGGATATTGCTTAACGAGATAAAAACGGTTTTCTACGGGCAGAAGAAGCTACCCCGGTTATGCGGGTTTTTGGTAGGACTGGGAGGAAGGGACATACCCAACCAATCTATCGTTGATGCAGTTGGGAAAGCAGAATCCGAAACCGTGGAGGATCAGTTCATGGATTTACGAACGGAACTTATCGGAATCGAAGAATGACTAAAGGAGATAACTATGGAAAAAGAAGAATCAACCATGGATAAAAAGGTAGCTACAAAAAAGAAGGAGCCCATCGTGGAGAGCCAGGTGGCTCCGGGGCATCGTGCTTGTGCGGGCTGCGGTGAGCTGTTGGCGGCGCGTCTGGTAATGGATGCCGCGGGTAAGAACGTGATCGCCACCTGTGCCACGGGATGTTTGGAGGTGGTATCGTCCGCCTATCCCCAGTCGGCGTGGAAGATGCCGTGGATACATTCGCTGTTCGAGAATCCGGCAGCGGTGGCATCGGGAATAGAAGCAGCATTGAGATCATTGGGGAGAGAAAAAGAGGCTTTTGTGATCGCCCAGGGCGGAGACGGTTCCACTGCCGACATAGGCATTGGCTGTCTTTCGGGAATGCTAGAACGCGGGCATAATATTTTATACGTCTGTTATGACAACGAAGCCTACATGAACACCGGCGTTCAGAGAAGCGGTCTGACTCCATTCGAAGCCTCCACCAGCACCGCTCCTTCCGGCGAGATATCCTGGGGGAAGACCACGGACAAAAAACCGATGCCGGAAATAGCAGCGGCTCACGGGATCCCTTATGTAGCCACAGCTACGGTCGGATATTATGCCGATCTGCAGAAAAAGGTTAAAAAAGCACTGAGCATCCAGGGACCCAAATACCTCCAGATTCACTGCCCTTGTCCTTTGGGTTGGGTTCATGATTCATCCCTAACCATCAAAGTGGCTCAAATGGCAGTGCAAACCGGTTTGATACCCATATTCGAAATGGAGAATGGAAAGATCACCTCGGTGAGAAAGATCATCAAGAAGAGACCGGTAGAAGATTACCTGAAGCTCCAGGGACGATTCAAACATCTTTTGAAAAAAACCGGCGGAGAGGACGAGATAAAGAGAATTCAAGCCATCGCGGATCACAATATCGAAAAATATCACTTGATGTAACCAACCAAAATCAAAGCGGGTATGGAATAGTTGCATGCCCGCTTTCCATCTTAAAGGTAATTTTCGAATATTTCACCAGACGATCGCTAAGGCTTCAGTATTCCAAAATTCCCCTTGATTTTAATAAGCCAGTAAGCTAATTTTAAGATCAAAGAAAGGTCAGATGAGATGGGAATAAATCCTCTTAACCTAAGAAAAAGAAAGAAGGTAGAATAAATATGTTAAGCAAAGAGGAGCTTATCGCTAAAGCCAAAAAGCCGGGAGAGGATGCGCTGAGGTTGCATCCTTTTTACCGGGGAAAGATAGAAACCGTTCCCCGCTGCATCATCCGGAACTTCGACGATTTTGCCATCTGGTATACTCCGGGGGTGGCTGAACCGTGCAAGGAGATCGATAAGAATCACGAAAAGGTATGGGAATATACCAACAAAGCCAACACCGTAGCGGTGATTTCCGATGGTACCAGAGTGTTGGGATTAGGGGATATCGGCCCTGAAGCAGGACTTCCGGTGATGGAGGGTAAGGCGTTATTATTCAAATACTTGGGTGGAGTGGATGTTTATCCTCTTTGTCTGGATACCAAGGATCCGGATGAGTTGATTCGAGTGGTAAAGATATTGCAGCCCACCTTTGGGGGAATAAATTTAGAGGACATAGCCCAGCCCAAGTGTTTTCACATCCTCGATACCCTGCGCCGGGAGGCTAAGATCCCGGTGTGGCACGACGATCAACAGGGGACGGCTACGGTCACCGTTGCGGCGTTAATCAATGCCTTGAAGATAGTGGACAAAAAGATCGACCAGATAAAAATCTCCATGATCGGAGCCGGCGCTGCCAGCGTTGCCTGTCTTCGACTGATGATCGCCGCCGGGGTCGATCCCGGAAACGTAATCATGTGCGACATTGACGGAATACTGCATCCCGACCGGGGTGAATATAAAAGGGGAGACCCGAGGTACAATTTCTGCCGGATCACCAATACAGAAGGCCGAAGAGGGGGAATCCCCGAGTGCATGATAAATACCGATGTCTGTATCAGTTATTCTGCTTCCGGACCGGACGTGATAAAGAAAGAATGGGTAGCTTCCATGAAAAAGGAATCCATTGTGTTCGCCTGCGCTAATCCCATTCCGGAGATCTGGCCCTGGGATGCCAAAGAGGCGGGAGCACGAATCGTAGCTACCGGAAGGTCGGATTTCCCCAACCAGGTCAACAATTCCCTGGGCTTTCCGGGGATTTTCCGGGGGGTGCTGGACGTCAGGGCGTCTACCATCACCGATGAGATGTGCATCGCGGCTGCGGATGAGCTGGCCAATACCGCTGCGGAGAAGGGTTTGAGAGAGGACCATTTGATCCCCACCATGGATGAATGGGAGGTTTATCCCAGAGAGGCGGTAGCGGTAGGACTGAAGGCGATAGAGCAGGGGGTAGCGAGAATCAAAGCCTCCAGACAGGAATTGTTAGACCAGGCATCCAAGATCATCAAGCGTGCCAGAGATCAAGCCCAGGTTCTAATGGATTCAGGTATAATACCCCAGCCACCTTCAGAATAAATTATGAAAATAAACGGAAAGGATTTGAATTACACTTAATCAACAATTGGGTCACAATAAAAAAGGAGCTTAGCATGTCCCCGAAGGAAACAGGCAAACTTGCCGAAAGACCATACCAGGTTAAATACATCGCCGATCCCAACCAAAAGGAGCTGCGAGAGTTGGCGTTG
Source organism: Candidatus Zixiibacteriota bacterium (assembly GCA_043810415.1). GTDB lineage: Bacteria > Zixibacteria > MSB-5A5 > MSB-5A5 > SM1-73 > CAIVRH01. The sequence continues at coordinate 7,050 of JBDROD010000104.1, forward strand.
AAATACACTCCCGCCATCATGAAGACCGCCTATGGCAACATCAACAAGCTTACTCGATTGAAAGCCAGAATGGCGAAGCTTACCTATATCATTGCACCGGAATCGGAGAAGAGTAAATACTCCGGCAACATAATCGATCCGGTCAAAGCCCGTGAGCTTATCGAAAGGCAGGAGGCATACATTCAGAAACAGGGATCTTTAATCGAGATCAATGGATATTACGGATACGGGAAGGGAGCCGTGCCGGTACAGTGGTTCTATACCTTGGAGGCAGCCAACTTAGCGGGAATGCAGCAGGTATTGGCATTTCCCCGCTCTGCCGTGGAAAGCAAAGAGCAGTTGAGCAAACCGTTCAATCCCACATTTAGACTGGTCTATACTGCCGGAATGGTTTTAGACGATATGCCGGGAAAGCTGGCGATCATAGTGGATCTGGACAACTGGACCACCTATGTCATGGGCTCGGATTATTTCGGTGAGACCAAGAAGGGGGTTTTGCGCATGCTGAATGAATATGTTTATCGATTAGGGGGATTGGTTCTACATGCCGGTGCCAAGAAGGTAACCATCGACGGAAAAGCTATGACCATGGGGATTCTGGGGCTTTCCGGCACGGGTAAAACCACCACCACCTTCAGCAAGCAGGGGGAGTTGGCTCAACCCATTCAGGACGATATGATCGTCATGTGGCCCGATAACACGCTCACCATAACCGAGAACGGCTGTTTTGCCAAGACCTACGGACTAACCCCGGAAACCGAACCGGTGCTTAATGCCGGATCCATCCACCCGGATGCCTGGGTGGAAAACGTTTTCCCGAACGAAGACGGAACTTACGACTTCAGCAAGGTACGCTTGATACCCCAAGAGGTTGCCCGTTTGAAGGACATGCTCATCCAATCCGGAGCTCCGGCGGATAACTTGGAATCCTTCATCCGCGGAAAGGTCAAAATCGACGAGGTGGTAGACGATTACGACATCCCCAAAGACGGCTGGGATTTTACCGTGTGGTCCCAGAACGGAAGATCCATCATCCCGATGAAAGCGATAAAGGACGCCGCCAGTTTCGATAACATTCCCCAGATGAAATCCCTGGGGATTTTGAATCGGGACGAAGGTCCAGATGCAGCTACACCGGGGATCGTTCGATTGCATACACCGGAGCTTGCCGCAGGATATTTCATGCTGGGGGAAACCTCCAAGACCTCTGCTGCCGGCAAGGAAAGAGGTAAGACCCGTTCTCCTTTCACCCAGCCATTCTTTACCAGTCCCTTTGGATTGCAAGCCAAGAGGTTCAGTGAACTAGCTGCCAAGCTGCCGGGTTTACAAACCTGGCTTATGAATACCGGTTATATCGGCGGAGATCAGAAAGACGAGGAGAAAGGAAAAGCCCTCAAGGTGAAGATTCGTCATTCCTCTGCCATGCTGGAGGCCATGCTTTCCGGAAAGATAAAATGGACTATAGACTCTGATTTCGGTTACGAAATCGTAGACATCAATGCCCCAGAAAATGCAGAGCTTTTGAAGAAAGTTCCCAAGGAGATTCTGAATCCGAAGAGCTACTACGAAAGCCAGGGCCGGATGTCGGAATACACGACCTGGGTGGAGAAGATGAAAAAGGAAAGGGAGGAGTTTTTAAACAAGTTCAGCGTCGATCCGAACATTGTCAAAGCAGTCGTCTGTCGATGCTAGGGGAAACGTCCGTCGACAGTCGACCATCGTCCATTGCAAAAGCTAGAAAAAGATAAAACCGAACCCCCTGTGGTCCCCCTTGTCAGGGGGACTATAGGGGAGGTTTTTCTATGAACCTACTTTTGTCTTCATATTGATGATAGGTAACAGAAACAAAGGATTGACCATAGTCTATACCGGAGACGGCAAGGGGAAGACCACTGCTGCTTTGGGCATGGCTCTGCGGGCAGCGGGACATGGGAAAAAGATTCTGATCGTTCAATTCATCAAAAGCTTCCGGAATTACGGGGAGATCAAGTTCGTTAAGAAGTATCACTGTGGGATCACCATCAAAACTTTGGGTAAGGGGTACGTCAAGATCAAAGGTGATCGATTCCCCTTTAAAGAGCATGTAAAATCAGCTAAAGCTGCTTTCCAATTCGTCAAAGATCAAATCCTCTCTGAGAAATATGATATAGTTATTCTAGATGAGATCAATATTGCCTTAGAAAAAAAACTCCTTACCATTCAGGAGGTGGTTGAACTCATTCAACAGAAACCCCCCGATCTCCATATAATTCTCACCGGTCGATCAGCCCCCAAAAAGTTGATTCAGATTGCGGATCTGGTTTCAGAAGTGAAAGAGATAAAGCATCCCTTTAGGAAAGGTATAGAGGCACAAAAGGGGATTGAATATTAATAAAAACTTTTTGATCTATTAAGAAAGGATTTCTTGAACTCAAAAGAGTGTTTATTTATCCAACTCCAATAATTTCTTCTTTTCCAACATTAAGGCTTATGCAGACCAAGGGTGGAGCTGAAGCTCCGCCCCTACTTTTATATCAATCTCTTTGAAATTCCTCTACAAATCTTTCTGCCATGAAGGCGGAAACGGTTCCGTCTGATGTGGCGGTAGTTATCTGTCTTAAGATTTTGTGACGAACGTCACCGGCAGCGAATACTCCAGGAGTAGAAGTCTTGGTATCTTCGCCTGCTATGATGTAGCCCCACTTGTCCAAATCGACTTGTCCTTTAAGGAAGTGAGTCATCGGATTCCAGCCGACATAAACAAACACACCGGCAACCGGAATGGTTTTTTCCTCACCGGTTTCACGGCTTTTTATGGTAATCGACTCCACCCGGTTTTCTCCGTTGATGGAGGTAACCATGTGATTTAGGAAGAACTTGAATTTTGGCTCATTTAGCGCTCTTTCCTGCAGAATTTTCTCGGCGTTCATCTGAGGCATGAATTCGACCACGGTTATGCTGTTCACAAACCGGGTGAGAAACAGACCTTCCTGGATGCCGGAACTGCCAGCGCCGATAACCGCGATGTCTTTTCCCTGAAAAAATGCTCCGTCACAGGTAGCACAATAAGAGACGCCCCTCCCCTTGAATTTCTCCTCTCCCGGTATGTTCAATTTCTTGGGCTCGGTTCCGGAAGCTATGATCACCGCTTTAGAGCGGTACTCCTGCTGATCCACCTTTACACTTCTGATCCTGTTTTTAAGGTCAACCGAGGTCACTTCATTGTAAGGCATGGTCTGGAGACCGAACTTGGCGGCTTGTTCCTCCATCTTCTTGATCAGCTCCGCCCCGACTATCCCTTCAGGATACCCCGGGTAATTCTCCACCCATTCAGTGGATGCCACCAGACCTCCCGGACTTAAACGTTCCAAAAGAAGAGTATCCAATTTCCCCCGGGTGGCATAAATGCCAGCAGTCAAGCCGGCGGGTCCACCGCCGATGATAATTAAATCATAAATTCTTTCCTCAGCCATGTTTTATCCTTTCGAGTATTTTTGGTGGAAGAGTAAAGTCCTCCTTTAAACAACTATATTTTAGTGGAAGACTGAAGTCTTCCTCTACACAACATATTTGGTCTTGCTTTTTTTGTTCACAATTGCTATCTTAATTTATACGGTTCTGGGAATGATGTCAACCATCCTTTAAAAGAAACAAATGCAAGTCAAACGACCAGAATGGTTGAAAGTAAATACCTCGTGGGGAGAGGAATATCGAAAGATAAAATCTCTGTTAGGTAAAAGCGGTTTGCACACGGTTTGCCAGGAGGCGAACTGCCCCAATCGGAGCCATTGCTTCGACAGCGGGACCGCCACTTTTCTGATTTTAGGAGACGTCTGTACGCGAGGCTGCGGATTCTGCAACGTCAAAAAAGGCGAACCATTACCGGTTGACGAAGATGAGCCCCAAAAAATAGCTGTAGCGGTGCGAATGATGGAATTGGAATATGCGGTCATAACCTCCGTTACCAGGGACGATTTGGAGGATGGGGGCGCCTTTATGTTTGCACGAACCATTGCAGAGATCAAACGCCTGATGCCGGATTGTCAGGTGGAGGTGCTCATCCCCGATTTTACCGGTTCCATTCAGTCATTGAAGATGGTTTTGAAAGCAAAACCGGACGTATTGAACCACAATTTAGAGACGGTCAAAAGATTGTATCCGACGGTGAGAAAGGGAGCGGATTACCAGAGGTCACTCGATCTCCTGTCGAGTGTCAGGAAAATGGACAAGAGCATCATCACCAAATCCGGCATAATGCTGGGATTGGGAGAAAGCAAAGATGAGATAATCGAGCTGATGGGGGACTTAACCCGAGTAGGATGTAACCTGCTAACCATAGGACAATATTTAAGTCCCTCGAGAAATCACCTTCCCGTTTCGAAATTCTATCATCCGGACGAGTTTTCGGAGTTGAAAAAAATAGGTGAAGGAATGGGATTGGACCACGTGGAATCGGGACCTTTGGTCAGAAGCTCGTATCATGCCAAAGAGCAGGTGCAAATAATAAAGGAGGCGGAATGAAAATCTATTATAACACGTTCAAATCTTCCATTGGCGAGATATTAGCCACCAAAACGGAGAAGGGTTTGAGTTTTATCAGTTTTCCCAAGAACACCTGGGAAAAATTCCTCTCGGCTTTGAATAAGGACAGAAGTATCGATTTGATAAAAAACGGAAATAAGTTTTCATCACTGGACAAGAGTTTCAAAGCGTATTTCTCAGGGAGAAAGGTCAATTTCAGGGAGAAGCTGGATCTGACCGGGGGGACGGATTTCCAGAAGAGAGTTTGGAAAGCCATGCTGCAAATCCCATACGGGGAGACCCGCAGCTACGGCTGGTTAGCCCAAAAAGCCGGGGGTAGAAACAAAGCCAGAGCTGCCGGGACCGCCTGCGGAGCCAATCCCATACCGATCGTCATTCCCTGCCATCGGGTGATCAAGTCGGATAAAACCATCGGCGGTTACAGCGGCGGGCTGGGGTTCAAAAAGAAACTGCTGCAAATAGAAGGAGTCAAGATTTGATCTTCAGAACGCTCACCGTTGGTCCGCTGGAAACCAACTGTTACATTTTGGGGGATGAAAAAAGCAAGGAAGCGGTAGTCATCGACCCGGGGGGAGATTTTGAAGAGATAGAGGGGGAATTGAGAAAGCTCCAGTTGAAGGTCAAATATATAATTCTGACCCACGGTCATTTTGATCACACCGGTGCACTGGCACAGTTGAAAAAAGCAACCGGTGCGGACATTTTGATCCACTCTGTGGATGCCGGTATGCTCTCCTCCGCCGGTCAAGCCCAGCCCTTTTTCATGGAAAATGCCGCAGAGAAATGTTCGGCGGACCGACTGCTGCAGGAAGGGGATAAAATTCTATTCGGTGAGAATTCACTTGAAGTCTTGCACACCCCCGGACATACTCCCGGCGGGATTTCGCTGGTTACTGATAAAATGATCTTTACCGGTGATACCCTATTCTGCGGATCGGTGGGAAGAGCAGATTTACCGGGATCGTCTTATAAAAAACTCATCGATTCCATCCAGACGAAACTGTTAAACAGAAACGACGATTATGTGATTTATCCCGGTCATGGTCCGGAATCCACCATCGGTGTGGAACGAAGGAATAACCCATTCTTAACCGAAGCGTAGAGTCTTGGCTTGGTTGAACACCGATAGACCAAAGATTAATGCTCCGAATTCAGCGAGCTTAATTCGAAGGGAATACTTTGAAAAGAAATCAGCCCTCTGACTTATCCGGTTTAGCAAAATCGGATTGGCACGTTCACCCCGATTACTCTCTGGATGCCACCGGTACGATTGACCAGTACTGCCGGAGAGCACTGGAATTGGGCTTGGAGGAGATATGTTTTACCACCCACTACGACTCGGATCCATTCAGGAAAGACGAAGATCCTTTCGTGCGAATTGACGGTAAATTGGCTCCGCTGTGTAAAGAGAACGTCCAAAGATATATAAACGAGGTAGAGGACGCCAGGAGGAAATACAACCCTTCCGGACTTAGAGTGAAAGTCGGCCTGGAGGTGGATTACGCTCCGCACATCGAGGAAGAGTTGAGGCATAATTTATCTTCCTTTGATCTGGATTATATTCTGGGTGCGGTGCACTGCTTAGATCATATCGCCATCTCCGCTTCAAATGAAGCGGAACGGTATTTTGTGAAGAGGAGCATGGAGGAGACGGTCGAAGAATATTATAATATATTAAAGCAGGCTGTAACCAGCGATTTATTCGATGCCGTAGCTCATTTGGATATATACAAGAAATACGGCTTAGGTTTCTATGGAGAGAATATACTGACTTTACATCGCGGGTTGGTGGAACCGGTCCTAGGGCTGATGGTGCTGCACAACGTGGGGATGGAGATAAACACCGGCGTTCTCCGCAAAGGGCACAGGGAATTTTGTCCGGGCATGGAGATTTTGAAAACGGCAATGGAGATGGGGGTGAAAATAGAAGCCATCGGTTCAGATGCGCATAAGATCGAACATCTGGGAATGGGAATCGAAGAAACGTATCACATAGTTGAAAACCTTAAAAGAGAGATCGAGAAAAAGAGAAAAACGGCAGTTAGATGAATTCGGGGGAGAACAACGACAGAGTTATGGAATTAGAAGAAAAGCTAAAAAATCTGGTCAAATTGAATTTAAAACCGGGAAAAGATATAACTCCGTCCAAGGGAAGGCAAAGGATGGTGGAGGGATTGGATGGGAGGATGATGCAAAATCAGTATGGAGAGTTTGTCCTGGTGGAGAAAGAATTCGACCAAGACCTACTCCAACCCGTTATTCAATCAGCCTCCTCGATTAAATTCAACGGGAAATTTCTGTACCAAATCTGCTCCTCCAGAAAATCTATAAAACATCAAGCCGAGGATTTTCATTTCAATCTCCCGGAAACGGTATTCATAGACTGCGAAACCACCGGTCTGGCGGGAGGAGTCGGCACTTATGCATTCTTGGTTGGTCTGGGTTATCTTGATGGCGCCAAATTTCGGGTAGAGCAATATTTCATGCAGGATTTTCACCAGGAAAGGGCGATTTTGTCCGCGGTGAGGGAGAGGTTGAACCGATTCAAATTCCTGGTGAGTTTCAACGGTAAATGCTATGACCTCCCACTTTTGGAGTGCCGATTTCTGATCAACCGGATGGATTTTGAACCGACCCGATGGATGCATTTGGACCTTCTGTTCCCTTCCCGACGATTATGGAAAAAGAGAATAGGAGATTGCAGTCTGGGTAATTTAGAACAGCAGATTCTAGAAATAAAGAGGGAGATAGACGTTCCCGGTTACATGATCCCCCAGATATATTTTGATTACCTTAGAACCGGTGAGACGGAGCCACTGGTCCCCGTGTTTTGCCATAACGTTCACGATATAGTATCCTTGTTCCGGCTCTCCTTTTTGATCGATTTAATGCTGGAGGATTTTACTTCAGTTGGAATCAAAGATCCTCTCGATTTATATAGTTTAGGCAGGGTCCATTACAAATTTGGTAATTTTCCGGCAAGCGAAAGATGTTACCAGCAGGCTTTAACAGAAGAACTGCCTGCGGATTGGCGCTTTACCATATATCTCAGCCTGGCTTTTGTCTACAAGCGAACCGGGCTATGGGATAAAGCCAGCGAAGTATGGCACAATCTGGCAGAGGGAGATTTTTCTTTTCAGCCCGTAATATATGAGGAACTGGCCAAATACTACGAACACAGAATAAGAGAATATCAACGAGCCTTGTTTTGGGTGGAGAAGGCCATGTCTCTATTATCTTCCGGCTGCTCGGGAGAAGCCGATTCGATCCACCCTTTTAGTTCCTCCCGAGCCGGAAAACTTGCATCCTGGCAATACCGAAAGGTAAGGCTACTCCGAAAGCTGGAAAGACTTCGGGCAAGGCACAAGGTCGAATCGTAGGTTATTCATTCCGTGAATCCCTGGTAAAGGGTAGTAGAAAGGATAAATCATCATACCGTTTTTTATTATACTAATCGGGGCTCTACGGTGTTCTAATTGAAGTCGAATATGGCTTCAATCGGGTGAAATTTCTATTTGACAATCCCAAAAGGAAATGTAATCTTTAGGCGGCAGAAATTTAATTAATTACTCATTTGGGGTATACACATGAATTTTCTTTTAACAGGTCATCCGGGGGTAGGCAAGACCACGATAATACAGAGACTGCTTTTAAAAATCAAGTTCGATGCGGGGGGGTTTTACACCGAGGAGATACGGGAGGATAACAAGCGGCAGGGGTTTGCCATCGTCACCTTATCCGGAATAAAGGGGGTGCTGGCGCATCGTAATTTCAAGAGCAGGTACCGGGTGGGGGATTACGGGGTAGGAGTTTACACCTTGAACCGGATCGGGGTGAAAGAGATCCAGGGGTGTTTGATGGAGAAGAAGATCATCGTGATCGATGAGATCGGTAAGATGGAGCTTCTCTCTCCCCAGTTTCAGGAGGCGGTGGAGAAGGCATTGAATGCGGATAATCCGGTCTTAGGAACCATCACCTTAGCCAAACATCCCTTTGCCCAGAAGATAAAGAGCCGTAATGACATCAAAATCTTCGAGGTGACCAAAGAAAACCAGGAAGAGATTTTTAAGTCTGTGTACAGCGAGTTGAAGAAGATAAAGAAGCTCAAATAGTGCTTTTCGTTTAAGACGTTTTTACTTTATTTTCTCCATTTCCATCCTGTTTCGGAAAAGCCATAATTCTTTGCGATTTCTGTCTTTATTCTTCCCGGGTTATCAAAAAAAGTTTTCGGATACAGAATTCATGCTCTCTGCAATTCTGCATGCAAGTTTTGTGACCTTTTATAGAGAATACATATGATGATAATACCCGCAACCGAATCGCACGTCCCCGAGATAGTGGAGATCTGGAAGGAATTCATGGATTTTCATTCCGATATAGATCCCTATTTTGCCCGGAACGAGGAGGGGCATTCGAAATTTGATGAGTGGGTAAAGGAGTTAATGAAATCGGACACAGCATTAGTATTAGTTGCTTTAGACCAGGGTCAGGTGGTGGCGTACTCACTTTCCCAGATAAACAAGCGCCCTCCCTTGTTCAAGAAGGTCGATTACGGATATATATACGACCTGGCGGTAAAGAGTGAGTATCGGAGAAAAGGAATCGGTGAGCAGATGCTGGGTGAGATACTCGGATGGTTCAAGTCACGCCAGGTCGATAGGATCGAACTAATGGTACTGGCGAAGAATAAGGTAGCTTTTTCTTTTTGGGAGAAGCAGGGATTCAAAGTTTTTTTGAATCGGATGTATTTACCCCCCGAAAGTTGATCGATGGAAGGGTACTTCGGTTTGCTGCCCCACTTGAGTATTATATTACCTCCAGAAAGAGCCTTTTGAAAGCTTCCCTTTTTTCCTTTCTTATCAGGACGAAGATCTCATCCCCATTCCGAAAGACGGTATCGCCCCGGGGAATCACCACCTCGTTTCCCCTCAAGATGGCAATGACGATGCACTCGGCGGGGAGTTTAATTTTGGAGATCTTCCGGTTGATCAGGGAAGATTCCTTCGAAAGAGTGCTTTTAAAGATCTCCACCCCCCCCTCCTTGAACGCCAATATCGGTATGGTCATTCCGGCATCTATCTTCTCCTCGATCAGAGAGGCGATGGTTTTGGTGCTGGAGACGGTGGTATCCACGCCCAGGGAGGAGAAAAGCTCCTCGTTTTTGGGGTCATTGATCTTGGCGATGGTGCGGGGAATCAGGTAAATCAATTTTGCCAGCTGGCAAATGATCAGATTGTCCTGATCCGTTCCGGTGACCGCTACCAAGACGTCCGCCCGGTTGGCTCCCATGTCGAGCATGGTTCCCAGCTCGGCACCGTCCCCCAGTATCGCCGACTCTCCCAATTCCTCCGAGATCTTGGCAAACCGAGCCGGGTCTTTTTCTACTACGACCACCTCGTGCTTTTCCTCTATCAAGAATTTGGCCAGGGAAAGACCCAAATCACCACCACCTATGACAATGATATACATAAATACCTCATTTTGTTTTACGATTCAGTTTGTACGTTTTGGTTAACGAAATTCGTTTATCCGAATTTGGATCCATAGGATCGGTTGCGAAGCTCGTATCGAAGCTCGAAGATCGTTAATTGGGATTGAAAGTTCCAAGTCAAAGAGACTAGGAGTTTCTATTGGGTTCTAGGTTGATTTCAAGAATTCCTGAAATTTATCCGCTACCATGACGGTGGGACAGATGATACTTAGCCCAAGCTCTTCAAAAGCTTTGGCCCTTTGGGGACCGTATACCCGGCAGGCTACTTTGGGGACTTTGAATTTATGCTGGGCTAATTGAGCCGCTGCGATATTGGTATTGTCACTGTTGGTGAGGGCCAAGAAAACGCTGGCTTGTTCTATTCCGGCTTTTTTCAAGGTGTCGTATTCGATTCCAATGCCGAGAATTCTTTTGATCTTATCCCCCTTGGAAAGCCGGGTAAAGGAGCTTTCCTGAGAATCGATCACCACCACCTCGTTCCCTTCATCGGCCAGCCAGGTGGCGAGCATAGCTCCGACTTTGCTGCAACCCAGGATTACCACTTTTCCTATAGATTCAGGGGTCATAAATATTCTCCTAAAAGATGGTCAACGGATTTAACGGATCAAACGGATCACATCCACTGAATAGATTGGTTACACTCTCTTAAGGTCTGCTATCCTATTCGGGTAATTTATCAAAGATCACCTCGCAGGGTGCTTTCTTCAAAAGAATCTCCGTGGTCTTTCCCCAGATATTCTGACTCCCGTGCCAGGTAGGTCTTATGCCCAATACAATCGCGTCCACGTCGTTCTCTCGAGCCAGTTTTACGATACCCTCCCCGGCCTCTCTGGCTCTTTCCAGTCTTTTGATAGGGATCAGATTATGCAGCTCCACAATCTCTTTCCCTCTCTCCAGAGCCTCGTCCGCCTCTTTTTCTGCCTGGGGCATGGAAGCCTCCAGGGGCAGCGTTCTCGGGATCTCCAGCACGTAGGTCAACACTATCTCTGCTTTCTGTTCCACCCCCAAACGGCAGGCAAGCTCTATGGCTTTCTCGGCGTAAGCCACGCCGGTGGTGGGAACCAAGATTCGCTTGAAAGCTCCTACCGCATGCCGGGCTTTGGCAACCGCAGGTTTGATCTGTGCCGGTGGATGGAGCATCCACCACAATAAGCTGCCCATGGATATGGCGAACAAGGTCGCCAGTACCGCTCCCAGGAAGGTTACCTGTGGTTCCATTTTTATCTTTCTCTTAAGAATTTAATA
>JBDROD010000105.1:0-2187 GCA_043810415.1 Candidatus Zixiibacteriota bacterium
TTACCAAAAGGTTTTAATGAATATTTTTGTATTTTTCGTTGTCTTTGGGTTTACGGATAAAGTCCTTGCAACTCAAGTTGAGGTTGTGCAGAGAAAACTATTAGTAAACGGAGAGCCTTTTTTAGTAAAGGGTGTTAATTATAGTCCTACTCCCATCGGCATTGACCCCGAGACCACTTATCCCTATGGTGACTATTTCACTTCCAAATACAGTTCCCTCCATGACCGTGACCTCCCCTTATTGAGGCAGATGGGAGCCAACACCATTCGGATCATAAACGGGATGAATGGTTCTGACCACACCGATTTCCTTGACAAGGCATATCACAAAGGTAACCAGCCCATCTATGTCATCATAGCTTTTTCTTTAGATCCAGCTATTTATCCAGACATCAGCTCATCGGATGCAAGGCAGAAGATTAAGGCCGATTTCAGGGCCATGGTGTCAGGGTATAAGAATCATCCGGCAGTCTTAATGTGGTCAATTGGGAATGAACTTAACAGCCCTAAGATGTATGGAGATAAGCTTAACGATCTATTTAGTTTGATCAATGAAATGGCTCACGAGGCACACAAAGAGGAAGGTGCCTATTATCATCCTGTAACCACACCCCTCGCAGATATTGACCTCCTTAATACAATCGCCACCTATGAGCCTTTAATGCTAAATATAGATATCTGGGGAGCCAATATCTACAGAGGGTCTTCTTTTGGCTCACTTTTCAATGACTTAAAGAAAATTAGTATTAAGCCTTTGCTTGTTATGGGGTTTGGTGTCGATGCTTACGATGAGAATGCTGGTGGTGAATATGAAAACGGCGGGATCCCTTATCAAGCAACTTATGCGGAGTCGCTCTGGAAAGAGATATCGGCTAATTCGGAGGTTTGTTCGGGTGGAATAATAAGGGCTTACTCTGACGAATGGTGGCTGGGTAAATTCGGGAACACGCTCGAAGGCTGCCCGGACCTTGATCCCTCCCTTCAAAGCCCATGCGGCCATCCATCAAACTCAGATCCTGACGGATTTGTTAATTACGAATGGCTTGGAATCATGAGGGTTAAGAAAAATGGTTCGAATTTAGATATCGTGGAACCGAGGAAGGTTTACCATACACTGAAATCCTTATGGACTGACAGGGAAATTGTCATCCTATCTCGGTTCCAGTCCCAATCATTACAAAAAGAAATACTGATCGAGGCAGAATCTGGGATTCCTGCTGTGTCCCTCTCTGTAAAACCATTAGATTTGACAAATGCGCCCACAGTTGAAGAGATCATGGCAGCCGGACAGCTTGGTGGTCAGCTTTATCCTACTCATGAATTAAAAGATAAGGATAGGGAGAAAAAGGTAAATCTCTCCTTTGGTGAGGCCATTCAGGAGTGGAATAAACATGAATATAAAAAGGCAATTGAGCTATTCAAAAAACACCTCCAGGAATATCCAGACAGTCCGTGGGCATCTGAAGCGGTCTTACATATAGGTTGTGACGCCTATTATAACGGGAGACATACGGAAGCAGAGGAGAGTTTTAACTGGATACTCGATAAGAATAAAGGTAAAGCTCATGAAGGCGCTAAAGCTCTGGTGAACAAGGCAAGATCTCGCCTTGCCATATTAAAGGTTTATCAAAACAATTTTAAAGAAGCTACAGAACATTTTGCTACCCTAAGAAAAGAAGGTTCAGATTGGCGTGACCGCACCTATGCCTCCGCTTGGATTCAAAGGCTTTCCCTGTATAACTCCAATAAACTTGCAATGTTAAATTGCGGAACCCGCGCTCTTGCCTATCTATTGGAAAAAGAAGGCAAGGAAGCCGAGGCAAGGAAGGTGATCGGGTTATTTCCTGAGACCCTCCAGGGCCATAGCATAAAAGGTCTTTCGGATATTGCCTCCCGATATGGGTATAATGTTGCTGCTCTTAGGATTTCCATCTCAGACCTTAAAAGCTTACCCCTTCCTTCGATTATGCATTTGAATGGGAAGAGTCAGGATGATAGCGGCCACTATTGGATTTTGGAAAAAGTGGAAGGAGAAAAGCTGGATTTATTTGATCCCCAGTCGGGTTTCAGATTCGAGCAGAGAATAGAAGAGTTCTCAAAAAAATGGAATGGCAATGCAATTGTCTTTTCGGATAGGGGAAATCTTCCTGGGGTCAAGCTGGCTGAAAATGAGATGGAGCAGTTTTA
>JBDROD010000106.1:0-4034 GCA_043810415.1 Candidatus Zixiibacteriota bacterium
GCCAATCGGACCTCCAAATTTTTTCTAATCTTAGAAATAATTATTGGAGACATAGGTTTGGGGATGATGAAAATAGAGGAAATCCCCATAACGAGGAAAAAGGTTGCTAAAAACACGGGGATGGCAATATACCAACGGAAAAAATAAAAACACCCAATGACGAAAAGAAACATCCCTCCCATCAATAAGAGATTATTTCTGGGCTGCCAATCTGGCATAATGGCATCTTGAATTCCTATCGGAATGGAAGGATCATCTTTTACCAGTTTTTTTTCTATTTCCTTCGTTGTCTCCTGTACGCTTTTGGTATAGGCACTGAATAGTGCGACCAGTACTCCAAATACGACCAGCATTATCTTTACGGTCATGACTTTTACATCTCCAACCTTTTAAATTCTTGCTTTGCCAATTTTTTTAGCCCACCTTTTGATCCAAAAAAATCCCATTGAAAGGTCACCTGGATCCGGAATGATAAATCTCAGTCAAGAGATGGAAATCGCCTCTGCCGGAGGCATATTGGCAGGCGGTATCCCCTCAGATAATAGGATTTTGGCTTGGGGATATTTGCGGAGGTTGTAAATCGTGGGCCAAAATAAATTTATTAGTAGTCCCTTTCCTGGCGTATCTGTTTTATCTTCTGCCGAGCATGGGTTTGATTGTCTGCATAAATCATCCTAATAAAATAATTGTCCTCTGAATCATTATCTCTCTGCTTTTCTTGCTCGCAAATTTCTGCCCCACGGTAATCATCAAAGGACCCGTAAAGATGATTTAACTTCGAATCCGTATGAATCGCATAGACATAATAAGGCATTATTTTTTCCTCCTTCGAAGAGGTAAAAGGTAGGGGGTTTCTTACCCAGAAGAGTTGGTTAGAAAGGTCTTCCTTTTGCCTTCTCAGTTGTATTAAGGCATTTGTCAAGAATGGAGTCAAGAGAATAAAAAGGAAATAGGCAGAGGAAACAATCATGGGTAACCCTTTTGGCTTTGATGGTCCGGATGAAAATCGACAAGGAAAATCTAAGATCCCGATCCTAAAGGCGCAAGGCCCCCGCTCTGGTCGAAATAAGGCAGTGGTTCCCCTTTGGTTGGAGCGGGGCCTACAACCCTCTGTTCTTACGAGTTTCTTCGAAGTTACCCGATTTTTTATTACGGATTCCAGACCATCTGGCTTAGGAAATAGATATCCCAGCCGATTTCGGCTTCAAGTAGCGACCATGCGCCTTCTTACTATTTTTAAGAGCCACCCATGTCTATTTACAATATAAAAAAATCCTTTTTCTCCCTTGACCAAAAGATTGAAGGCATGTTATGATTAAATAGAATTTTAGAAGTTTTTGCGTATCCAGAGGCCACAAAGACTTTTGACTTTGTGGCCTTTTTTCTGGGGACCTTCTGAGATTTCAGTTTATAACCAAGGAGGAAAAAGGGATGGCACAAGGAACAGTGAAATGGTTTAACAACAGCAAAGGTTTTGGCTTTATTACAGGTGAAGATGGAACGGAAGCATTTGTCCACCATACCTCCATCCAGACCAATGGTTTTAAAAGCCTGGCCGAAGGTGACAAGGTCGGCTTTGATATTGAAAAGGGTCCGAAAGGTCCCAAGGCGATCAACGTCGTCAAATTGTAATCGGTGGGAAAAGGCTTCTTCTTGATGGAGTGAGCCTTTTGATTTGAACTCCTCGTATTCAGATCGGATTCCGGGCTTTGCGGAAATAAGTCCGGCTCGATTTCTTTTGTTTCTGCCGCCGAGGTTGGTTTCCTGCAAGGTCTCCCCCGTGAATCATCCTCATATAAGGCAATGGTTCGCCCACAAACTGAAGTTATCGGATAACCGACAAACATTTCGGCTCACCTTTTGAGTGATTAAAAAGCGCAGGCTGATGGCCACAGGACATACCGGTCCTGTGATGACCAGTCTAAACCCCTGTCATGATTCAGGGCATTTATTTCAGAAAGAAGGACAGATGAGTTTTAATTCGTTCAATTTCCATCCGAAGATCGCGGCCGGCGTTAAGACGCTCGGCTATCACATACCAACCCCTATCCAGCGCCAAGCCATCCCGCAGGTACTCCAGGGACACGACGTTATGGGTCTTGCCCAGACTGGAACAGGCAAAACAGCGGCTTTCGTTCTCCCGATTCTAGAGCACCTGATTCAAGGGCCACGCGGCCGTATTCACGCCCTGATCATAGCACCGACGCGTGAACTGGCCGAGCAGATCCACGATGCCATAGGTGCCCTCGGCCGTCAGACACTCCTGCGAAGCATCACCATCTATGGCGGCGTAGCCATGAGCCCACAGATCCAAAAACTCCGTGCCGGAGCTGAAATCATTGTGGCCTGTCCCGGCCGTCTGCTCGATCACCTCAGTCGGGGTACGATCAATCTTTCGCATCTGGAAATGCTCGTACTGGACGAAGCAGACCGGATGTTCGATATGGGATTTTTACCTGATATCCGGAAGATCATCAAACACATCCCGGCCAAGCGCCAGACACTTATGTTCGCTGCCACCATGCCAGAGGATATCCGGCGGCTGGCCCACGACGTCCTCCACACCCCGGTTACCGTGCAGGTTCATCACACCAGGCCACCAAATACGGTTTCGCACGTGCTCTACCCGGTTGATCCGCACCTCAAAACCGCGCTTCTCCTCGAATTGCTGCATCATACCGATACAGAGTCGGTTCTGATCTTCACACGTACCAAACATCGCGCCAAGCGTGTGGGGCAACACTTGGAAAAAGCCGGCTACCGGGCTGCATCATTGCAGGGAAACCTGACCCAGAAAAAGCGTCAGGCGGTACTCAGCGGATTCCGCGACGGATCGTATCAGGTCCTGGTTGCGACAGACATTGCATCTCGCGGTATCGATGTCTCCCGCATATCCCATGTCATCAACTACGACATGCCCGATAACCCTGACGCATATATCCACCGGATCGGACGCACCGGCCGGGCCGAAAAAACTGGCGATGCCTTCACCTTCACTACCCGGGAAGATGAATACATGGTGCGCAGCATCGAGAAGGCCCTCGGTAAAAAGGTGGAGAGTCGCACCCTGAAAGGGTTCGATTATAAAAAGTCAGCACCGGCCCGCAATACTGAGTTTTCCCCCCCGCAGCACGAATTACCGCATTTCCGGGAGGGGGGACAAAAGGAATCATTCGGATCCCGTGCTGCTTTCCTGCAAAAAGGGCATCCGGACCGGCCGACGCGCGGAGGTGATTATAAAGGTTTCTCTCCTCCGATCTCCTCCGGGCCAACCACCCATAAGAAACGGACAAACCAACCTATCACCAATCGCTGAACCGCATGTTGATCGCAATTTTGATCTTCAGTAAGAAATACTAGCGCCGCTACCGGAAGTGCAAGAGACCCGAGACTTTTCTATGACAAGGGAAAAGTAAACGCCCCCGCAGCAAGCTGCGGGGGCGTTTACTATGAATTTGAAACACCTTCTTCCCATATATCTTATCGGTATTTTGGGAAAATA
Organism: Candidatus Zixiibacteriota bacterium; assembly: GCA_043810415.1. GTDB lineage: Bacteria > Zixibacteria > MSB-5A5 > MSB-5A5 > SM1-73 > CAIVRH01. Next base: position 3,503 of record JBDROD010000106.1, read on the forward strand.
CTTTAATCGGGATAATGATTAAAAACTGGGCTAAATATTATTAGTGGGGAAAAGAGGAAATATCGATTAAAATAATCTTAAATACAGAATGGACAGAGAAAAGGGAGAATTAAGGATAACGATCGGATTATCCAGCGAAAAATTAGCTGAGGGCTTCTTAAAATTGACCAAAAAAGAGGCTAGATACGAATCATTGAAAAAAATTAGGTAAAAAGCCTATCCGCCCATGTTTTCACCTCAAAATTATCTATTTACTGGTTTTGATGAATGAATTCAGTAACGTTTTTTAAGGCAGGAATAGCAATATGATGCCGAATATGGAGAGAACTCCCCAAGGCACAGAAGAAAGGCCATGCATGACCTTTACGGTGCGAGGAAAGGAGAAGGTCCCAGCAATTCTATCAGGGGTCATTGCCCTTATCCGAAGGTAGTAGGTTCCAATCTCCATGGGTTTTTGCAGGGTCCTCTCGGGCTTTTCTAGCACTTCATCAATTAATATAATTTTAAAATCTCTATCCCTAGCCATTTGGCA